>CAYNUM010000337.1:0-3725 GCA_964400025.1 uncultured Croceivirga sp. | reverse complement strand
TCAGGCTATAGATTCCCTCACTGGTGCCATCGGTATAAGTACCAACATACAGGATTTCATTTTTAACAGGATTCGAATTTTCATAGCAGCTCATAAAAAAGATTAGGCTGAGTAAGACAAAGTATCGTTTCATTTTGGTTGGGTAAAAGAAATAAATGTACTTGAAAATTGACAATATATAAATTTAGTACCTTCATCAAAATCGAAAAAACGACATCATGAACAAAACGCTATCGAGCCTATTGGCCTTGGTATTTTCCGCATTGACCTTGCAAGCCCAAGAACCCTATTTTCTTGTTGACCCTACCCTTTCGCCTGATGGCAACACCATTATTTTTAGTTATGACAGTGATCTTTGGAGTGTACCTTCAAAAGGGGGCAATGCATTGCGACTGACTGCAATGATGGGTGACGAGACCCTTCCCAGAGTCTCCCCTGACGGCCAATGGTTGGCTTTTAGCAGTACAGTAGATGGTAACACCAATATTTATCTTATGGCCATGGAAGGTGGCGAAATAAGGCAGCTTACCTTTCATGATGGGGCTGATGAAGTAGATAGCTGGTCGTGGGACTCCAAAAACATCTACTTTACTTCAAATCGTGAAAACCGTTTTTCGGGATATCAAATAGCCCATTCAGGCGGCACACCAAAGCGTCTTTTCAATAGCTACTTCGATTATTCGCATAATATTGCGGTACATCCAAAAACCGAAGAAATTTTCTTCAATGAATCTTGGGAAAGTAAGTTCTTCTCAAACCGCAAGCGCTATAAGGGGGCATTCAACCCTGATATAAAGTCCTATCATCCGAAAACCAAGGAGTACAAAGAATACACCGATTATATCGGAAAAGACATGTGGCCCGTCTTTGATAAAAACGGATCCCTCTATTTTGTCTCTGATGAGGCCAACGGTGAGTATAATCTTTACACCTTAGAAAACAACGACAAACGACAATTGACCTCCTTCAAATCATCAATTGGAAGACCACAGGTCAATGTTGAAGGTAACCGTGTGGTCTTTACCAAAGACTATCAAATTTTCCTCTTTGATGTAGCTTCCGGTTCTGCTCAAAAAGTGAAGATTTCCTTGGCGAACAACAACCCATTGGAAAAAAGTAAAGACTTCAATAGCAGTGGAAATATTACCAATTTTTCGGTTTCACCCGATAATAAAAAACTGGCTTTTGTATCAAGGGGAGAGCTGTTCGTTTCTGATGTCAAAGGCAAGTTTATCAAACAGATCGCCATAAAGAATACTGAACGGGTCAAAGAAGTAGAGTGGTTAAAAGATAATAAGACTTTACTTTACACCCGAACAAACAAAGGGTATACCAATATTTTCAGTATTACTGCCGACGGCTCGCACGCCGAAAAGCAACATACTGACGAAGCTCGAAACAATCAAAATCTTTCTTTCAACAAGAAGCGGACCCAGGCCGTGTACATTAGCGGAAGGGATGAGTTAAGAACCCTCGACCTCACGAATTTTAAAAGTGCTGTTTTGGTCAAGGATGAATTCTGGGCATTATATGCCCCGCAACCCTATTTCTCCTCAGATGGCACCCATGTACTTTTTAATGCCTACCGAAACTTTGAACACGATGTGTTCATAATTCGATTGTCTGACAAAAAGATCACTAATCTCACCGATACTGGAGTAAACGAGACAAACCCCGTTTGGTCACCTGATGGCAAATATGTGTATTACGCCTCGAATCTTACAAAACCATCATACCCGTACGGTATGCGAGAAGGGCATATTTATCAAATGGCCCTGAACAAATATGATGACCCGTTCATTGCCGAAGAGTTTGATAAACTGTTTGAAGAAAAGTCAGAAGATGAAGATGAAAAAGATTCCAAAAAGAAAAAAGACAACTCTAAAGACGAGAAAGAAAAGCCAAAACTATCCATCACTCCAGAGGGCTTGATGGAACGTACGAAGCAAATCAGTCCATCCTTTGGGTTACAGATTGGTCTACATATTCTTCAAAAAGACAAAACAAATCATATTCTTTATTTGAGCAATCACGATGAGGGAGAGTTCAAACTATGGAAAACCACCATAACCCCTTTTGAAGAGAACAAAACTGAGAAAGTGCTCGATAAGGTAATTCGAAGCTATCAAATTGCCTCGGCAGATGGGTCGGATTATATTTTGATCAATGGTGACATCCATACTTTGAACATCAATAAAAATTCAGTAGAAAAGATAAAATTGAACCATACGTTCAGAAGAAATCTATCTGATGAGTTTGAACAAATGTTTTATGAGGCTTGGGCCGGTTTTGGAGAAAACTTTTATGATGAGAATTTTCATGGTGAGGACTGGTCAGCACTGAAAAAGAAGTATGAAAAATACCTGCCAGAAATCAGCAAGCGTTCACAGTTGCGATTGTTGTTCAATGACATGCTCGGTGAGCTAAATACCTCTCACTTTGGCTTTCGTTCACGTGGTCGGGAAGAAAGTACATTTTATGAAATCAGAACGATGGCAACGGGTATTCAATTCTCCAACGAAGACCCTTATCTCGTAGAGCGAATTATCAAGGATGGCCCCCTGGATGTTAAGGGGAAAAATATCAGGATTGGCGACCGATTGGTTGCCGTTAATGGTAAAAAGGTTGATGAAAAAATGAACCGTGAAATGTATTTTGTACAGCCGTCATTGGACAAAGAACTGACGCTTACCTTTGACCGTAATGGCACGAAAAACGATGTTAAGCTACATCCGATTTCAAGCAATCGAATGCGCGGACTGTTGTACGATGAATGGATCGATGCCAATCAGAATTATGTCGATACCAAAAGCGGCAAAAAGGTAGCCTATATCCACATGAAAAATATGGGAGGTGGTTCTTTGGAACGTTTTAAGCGTGAAATGGTTTCTGAAGCTATGAAAAGAGACGCCCTAATCTTAGACCTACGCTATAACACAGGGGGCAATGTACATGATGAAGTACTACAGTTCCTTTCGCAAAAACCGTATTTACAATGGAAATATCGTGAGGGGAAACTGACTTCTCAACCCAATTTTAGTCCTGCTTCCAAACCTATAATTGTGCTAATCAACGAACAGTCGTTGAGCGATGCAGAAATGACCTCCGCTGGTTTCAAGCAATTGGGACTTGGAACACTAATGGGTACCGAAACCTACCGTTGGATTGTATTTACCTCCGGTAGTGGCCTTGTCGATGGCTCTTTTTATCGTTTACCTTCATGGGGGTGTTATACTTTAGATGGAAAAAATCTTGAAAAAGAAGGGGTAAAACCCGATATTTTCGTAGATAAAAATTTCAAGGACCGCGTTGAGGGTAATCACCCCCAATTGGATAGGGCCTTGGAAGAAATCACCAAACAATTGAACGGCAAATAAAAACTGGATTTAATTTCAAATGATTGACATAAGGCAATGGATACGGCATCAATCATACTGGTACTAAGCTGTTTGGGCATTGCACAGGCCTTATTTCTTTGCGTTTACCTATTTACCCTCAAAAAAGGAAACCGTTTGGCCCATCTTTTTTTAGGGTTGATCATATTGGGCCTTACCATTCGTATCGGCAAATCGATACTGAATGAGTATCTGGTGCTGTTACCCTGGCAACGCAATTTAGGTATCGCCGGAATGCTATTGGTCGGACCCAGCCTTTGGTTCTATGGCAAGGTTATTCTTAAAAAGGAGCGTAAAGTAGCTTGGCCAACACTACTTCATTATTCGCCT
>CAYNUM010000336.1:0-3727 GCA_964400025.1 uncultured Croceivirga sp. | reverse complement strand
TAATAAATTCAACGTTATCCGTTTTTGCATCCCAGTACTCCGAAGTCATGGGAAAAGACATTGATTTCTGCGCATTGATGCCCAAAGCAAATAGAAAAGTCAATATGAATAGCTGTCGTTTTTTGAATAATGTGCTCATTTTGATTGATTTTGAATTAAACAATTGTTTTTGATTGCACCTAAATTAATTACCTTGTTTATAGAACAATGAACACCTTCTGTTCAATTCTGTTTAA
The DNA here is from genome assembly GCA_964400025.1 of uncultured Croceivirga sp. GTDB lineage: Bacteria > Bacteroidota > Bacteroidia > Flavobacteriales > Flavobacteriaceae > Croceivirga. The sequence continues at coordinate 3,491 of CAYNUM010000336.1, read as the reverse complement.
TCCTGTTCAAGTAGCTTTTTACGGGGCACTATTTTTAGTTTTATGGATAAGAGAAATTTTGAAATGATTCAGCAATTAGTGCAGCAGATTGAACAGCAATTGGGCTGGGGCAGTGGTGAAGAATGGAGCAATAAAGATTTTGAGGCCCTCAGTGAACAAATATTGGAAAGAACAAAAAAGCGACTGAGTGTTACCACCCTAAAACGTATTTGGGGTCGTGCTGAATTGGTTGCAAACCCGAGTTTGGCCACTTTGGATATTCTTTCTGAATTCGTTGGGGAGAAAAATTGGCGTGAGTATTCCAAATCCCGAAATCCTAACCCTTCAAACCGAACATCGGCTATTTTGAAAAAGAGGGTCTGGCAAGTTTTTCTTGTTGGAGTGATGATTTTGGTTGCCTTGTTGATTCGTTCATATGCCACCAATTCTAAGGAAATGCAAGAAGAAAAACCTTCAATGGATAAAAGTCTTTTTGCCTTTGAAGGTAAGGTGGTCAGTACGGGTTTGCCTAATTCTGTTGTCTTTGCATACGATGCCTCATCTGCGGGTTCCGATGCACAAATTCAAATACAACAAGATTGGGATGATAGAAAGCGTATTCAAGTAAGTCAAAAAGACAGCATTGCCACCTGTATTTACTACCGCCCAGGATTCTTTAAATCGAAATTGGTAGTCAATGAATCCATTGTTCGCGAAGATGATGTCTTCATCACTTCAGACGGTTGGTTGGGGATGATCAATAAAGATTCTGTACCGATTTATCTTGGTAAGGAAGAAATCATCGAAAACGATGAAATAGGTGTTGACCTGAAAACCCTAACGACCTATCAAATTGACCCAAAAGTCGAAGAGGTAACCTCAAGTCTCTATTTTGTAGATGATTTCTCTGGGGTATATACCGATAACTTTAAGCTATCGCTAGAGCTTAAAAATAATTTGGATAAAGCTTTGGGCGGCTGTCAAGAAATTGAAGTCTATATGTTGTATGATGGAGGTGCCATCGGAATACCCCTGGCCCGTAAAGGTTGCATATCCAAATTGAATTTGATGGCTTTTGACCAATACATCAATGGCAAAAAAAATGATTTGTCTGCCTTTGGTGTTGAATTTGAGTCCTATCAAAAATTATCTTTTAGTGCAGAGGGTGATGTTTTTAAAGTTTGGGTAAATGAAGACCTGGCCTATGAAATGCCCGTAGATAATCCGGCAAAGGCAATTAAAGGAATTTCAGTTCATTTTGCGGGTACGGGTGCAATCAAAAACATCATATTAAAGAATACCAAAAACACCAGTTACCGTTTGGATGAAAACTTGACAAACTAAGCGATACCCTTTACTTCTTTTAATACCCGATTCAAGCTCCTAACTGTGATGCCCAAATAGTTGGCAATGTCTTTCTTTGAAATTTGCTCCAACAGCTCTGGAAATTGTACCAACAGTCTTTTTAGAATTTCAACGATTGAATGGGTTTGATTGTAGGAATGCCGTAAGGCGGTATATCGAATTTTTCCGGCCATAAGTTCAAGAAGTAAGCTGTTGAATGCGAAATCGTTTTTAGTTAAATCAAGAAAAACCGCCTTGGGTATTTTGTAATAAGTGGTTGTAGTCAAAGCTTCAATGGTACAAAAACTAATGGCATTGGTAATTGATTCAATCTCCCCGAATACTTCGCCTTTTCCGAAAAATTCTTGAATGAAGTCATTGCCGGTATCTTCGGTGAGATAACATTTGGCCAGCCCCTCTTTTATTAAATATATCGAACGAACGTTCGTCTTTTGGGTAATGAGCTTTTCTCCAATTTCAGCATGATGTTCTGTAATCGCTTCATCAAGCCCTGATTTTTTAAGACCAATAACATAGTTTAGAAAAGTGTGATTAACGCGTATCATTTTCTGTTGGAGGACAAATGTCCTTTCGAGTTTTAAAAAACCGTTTTTTCTTTGACGGTCAAGTAAGGTCAGGCAAGATAGTATAAGTTGTCATGAAAAATAATCATCCCATCTACAATCTCCGTTTTGGACTTTTGTGCTTAAGTTCATTACTGTTTTCTAGCAGTTATAATCTATTGATTCCTGAATTGCCAGGATACTTGTCTGGCCTAGGAGGCTCTAGGTATATCGGTCTGATTATTTCGCTTTTTACCTTGACCGCAGGCCTTTCTAGACCTTTTAGTGGGTTGTTGACAGATAAGATTGGGCGTAAACCGGTTATGATTTTTGGTGCAATGGTCTGTTTGGTCTGTGGGTTCCTATACCCGATTTTGGGAACCGTAGCGGGTTTTCTTTTTCTAAGGCTTTTACACGGTTTTTCGACTGGCTTTACCCCAACCGCAATAGCCGCCTATGTTTCAGATATTGTGCCTGCCAATCGATGGGGCGAGGCTTTTGGCATTCAGGGTGTTTTTTTTACCAGTGGTTTGGCCCTAGGCCCTGCTTTAGGGAGTACCATAAAACTTTATTACTCCTATGATATCTTGTTTTATAGTTCTTCAGCGATGGCATTCTTGTCAATGCTATTGCTGTATAGACTTCGGGAAACATTGCTTGAAAAAAATCGTTTTGAGTGGCAAATGCTAAAAATTTCAAGGAATGATATTGTCTCGACAGCTGTATTTGTTCCTGCATTGATAACCTTTTTGGCCTATTTCGCATTTGGAATGGTGTTGACCTTGATACCCGATTGGAGTGATTTTTTAGGCTTTGAGAACAAAGGAAGCTTTTTTGTAGCGTTTACCATAGCCTCCTTGACCATTCGGTTTTTGGCTGGTTCCGCATCAGACAAAATGGGACGCAAAGTTGTGGTGCAGGTAGGGTTGTTCATATTGATGGGTGCCCTTTTAATCATGGTGTTTTTACAAACAAAAACAGGACTGTTATCTGCGGCCGTAATTTATGGACTGGCCATGGGGGTTTTATCCCCAGCCTTGAATGCGTGGACGGTCGATCTAAGTCCAAGTGGCGAACGAGGGAAAGGTATCTCCACTATGTTCATAGCATTAGAAGCGGGTATAGGGTTAGGGGCACTTTTATCAGGATGGTATTACCAAGATAACTTTCAAAACATTCCGCATACCATGTTAGGTAGTGCCTGTTTAGCCGTTGTTGGGTTGGTATTTTTGGCGTACTTCAAAAAACGAAGTTGAGCTTGGGTGCTTTATATTTGATATATGCGAAATGTAGTATACCTATTGGTCCTAGGAATGATAGTATCCAGTAATGCCCAATCAGTTGAAGAACTTCAAAACGAAATCGATGTTCAAGTCTGGAAGCCTTTTAAAAATGCCTTTGAAAGCTTAGATGGTGAAGCCTTAAATGCGACCTATGCCGAACAAGTCTTGCGAGCAACACCTGATGGTTTGGACACTCAGAATGCATTCAAACCTAAAAACTTGAAAAGGTTTGAAAAGAACAAAAAAGATGGGGTATCCATAGCCTTGGATTTCTGGTTTGATAGTCGGAGAACAAATTCAGACACTTCGTATGAAGTTGGTT
>CAYNUM010000335.1:0-3731 GCA_964400025.1 uncultured Croceivirga sp. | reverse complement strand
CTACATATGCAAAAGCATGCTGGCTTGGCAAAAATTTGGTGTGGGTGAGACTCCTGAGTCTTCAGGCCTAAAAGGAGACCATTTGGTTGGTAAGTATTATGTGGAATTTGATAAAGCGTATAAAGCTGAAATCGCACAATTGATATCTAAGGGTGTTGATAAGAAGGAAGCTGAAAAAGAAGCACCGATTCTTTTGGAAGCCCAATCAATGCTTAGAAAATGGGAGTCTGGTGATGACGAAACCGTGGCCTTGTGGAAAAAAATGAACCGCTGGGTCTATACAGGTTTCGATACGACCTATAAGAACTTGGGTGTGGATTTTGACAAGCTGTATTATGAGAGTGATACGTACCTCTTAGGGCGTAATGTGGTCAAAGACGGCTTGGAGAAAGGAGTGTTTTTCAAAAAAGAAGATGGTAGCGTCTGGATCGACCTTACCGATGAAGGTCTTGACGAGAAAATCGTACTGCGCTCTGATGGAACGGCAGTATATATGACCCAAGATATCGGTACAGCCATACAACGGGTTACTGACTTTTCTGATATCAATGGCATGGTCTATACTGTGGGCAATGAACAAGACTATCATTTTAAAGTGCTTTTTCTCATTCTAAAAAGGCTAGGTTACGGCTGGGCCGAGAAATTATATCACCTTAGTTACGGAATGGTTGATTTACCATCAGGTAAGATGAAGAGCCGGGAGGGAACCGTGGTTGATGCCGATGACCTTATTCAAAATATGGAGGATACAGCCGCTGAGATTTCCCAAGAACTGGGTAAGTTGGATGGGTACTCAGATACAGAAAAGCAGCAGTTGTACCGAATCATTGGTTTGGGCGCGCTCAAGTACTATATATTGAAAGTCGACCCCAAAAAACGAATCTTATTTAATCCAGAAGAGTCGGTCGATTTTCAGGGAAATACGGGTCCATTTATTCAATATACCTATGCCCGTATACAATCAATTTTAAGAAAGGCAGTAGATTTCAAATCGACCGCAGTCGAGACCTCATTGAATTTACATGAAAAGGAGAAGGAATTGCTAAAGTTGATTCAAATATTTCCAGAAAAGGTTCTCGAGGCAGCAGACAACTACAGTCCTGCATTGATAGCCAACTATACCTACGAACTGGTCAAAGAGTTCAATTCGTTTTACCAACAAGTGTCAATTTTGGGGGAAACCAATGAGAACAAACGAATTTTTAGGGTACAACTCTCAAAAAAGGTCGGTGAGGTGATTCAGGATGCTTTTCGGCTTTTAGGGGTCGACGTTCCTGAACGTATGTAGTAGCAACTGCAATATGGTTGCTGAATGGTGCAAATCTTCTATATTGTAAGAGCCATTCTTTAATGACCATGCAGGACCAGAGCACAAAACTTAAAAAATTTGGAACTTTTGGAGGTGTGTTTACACCAACCCTTCTCACTATTCTTGGGGTAATCATGTACCTGAGAATGGGTTGGGTAGTTGGTAATGCCGGCCTTCTTGGCGCATGGGTAATTATTATCGTTTCTTTTTTGATTACGCTTTGCACGGCTCTTTCAATGTCTGCCATCACAACTAATATTCGTATTGGGGCCGGTGGGGCTTATGCCATTATTTCACAGGCTTTGGGTTTGGAAGTAGGGGGTAGTCTTGGTATTCCAAGATATATTTCACAGGGTCTGGCGGTAACCATGTACATTTTTGGTTTTCGCGAAGGTTGGCTGGGCATATTTCCTGACCACGACCCTTTTTTGGTTGATATCATCGTTTTTGCCACCCTTATTTCCATTGCCTATATCAGTGCCGATTTGGCCATAAAGACCCAATACTTTATCATGGTGATTATTTTATTGTCACTTGTTTCCATTGTTATGGCGGCATATGACGGTTCAATGACCATACCGACAGAGAATGCGGTTCGATGGGGCACGTTTCGAGGTTCGATTGAAAATAATTTTAATGGAAGTAGTTTTTGGATTGTTTTCGCGGTGTTTTTTCCCGCTGCGACGGGAATCATGGCGGGGGCTAACATGTCTGGTGAACTAAAGGACCCTAAAAAAAGTATTCCATTGGGTACTCTCTGGGCCATTGGGGTGAGCTTTGTCATTTATATGGTGCTTGCTTTTTGGATTGCCCGTTCGGCCACTGAGGATGAATTGATTTCCAACTACAATGTTATTATTGACAAGTCATATTTTGGACCCCTTGTAATTGCAGGAGTTCTCGGTGCTACTTTTTCATCTGCCTTGGCTTCAATGGTTGGCTCTTCCAGAATCTTATTTGCCATGGGCGAACATAAAGTCTTGCCCTATGCGAGCTTTCTCTCGGGCAAAAGTGCCAATGGCCAACCTAGAAATGCGATGTTGGTTACGGGTATCATGATTTTTGTGACCATGTTATTGCGTGATTTGAATGCCATAGCTCCTTTGGTCACCCTATTTTTCTTGATTACATACGCCATGATTAATATCGTGGTCATTATTGAACAACAATTGGGACTCATTAGTTATCGGCCACTTTTTAAAGTGAATAAGTGGATACCATGGGTAGGACTGCTTTCTTCAATAATGGCAATGTTCATCATTAACCCGACCATAAGTCTGGTTTCTTTGATCATTGTTTTTGTGGTCTATTGGTTTCTGTCAAGACAGAATCTGGAAACACCGTTCGAAGATGTTCGTTCAGGCTTGTTCGTTTCATTCGCCGAATGGGCGGCCAAACATACTTGGGGGATGAAAAAGATGCAACAACGGGCTTGGAAACCCAATCTTATGGTGCCCATTCGCGATATTAATGGTGCTAAGGGTAATTTTCAGTTTCTTCGAAATATTGCAGCCCCTAAAGGGTCTATCAAATTATTGGGTATAGCGCCATTTGAGAGTAGTGCTCCATTTGTTGAAGAACTGACCTCACTTTCGGAAGCTTTTCAAGCTAAGGGTGTTTTTTCTTCGTGGACAGTAATCCATACCGATGAATTTGCAAAAGGGGTCAACTATGGCAACCAAGCATTGAAGGGGGCATTTTTCAGGCCCAACATCGTATTTCTCAATCTGCAACAACACGATGATTTTGAAACGGAGATAAAGCCGGTGATTCAAGAAAGTGTTCGTTTGGAAATAGGGGTATTGCTATTTTCTACACATCCCTCGGCACTCTTAGGACAAAGAAACCTCATCAATGTATGGGTAAGTGATAGAAGGGGTAATTGGGAATTGGGTTGGGACATTGGTAGTTTGGACTTGTCAACACTTATTGCTTATAAATTGAAAAAGAATTGGGAGGCTAAAATTCGATTGATTATGGTTATTGATAAACCTGAAGAAGAGGGCAACGCTAGAAAGTTTCTAAATGCGTTGGTCAACCTAGCGCGACTTCCCGAAACGCTTATTGAAGTTCATTTGGGTAATTTCAAAGAGATTATTGAAAACGCCCCATCGGCTGACCTCAATATTTTTGGTATGGATGCACAATTCAAACACGAATTTATTGTAGAGATGACCCAAAAAACAAAAAGTTCTTGCCTGTTTGTGAAAGACTCAGGACATGAGAGTATCTTGGCATAGGTATAAAAAAGCCCCTGCTTAGTAAGCAAGGGCTTTTTAAGTAACCAACTAAAAATAACTACGCGTCAGACGTAGACGATTGTGAAGCTACAGCTGCTCCATAAACCACAAGGCCAAAGCCAATTTTATTAATGGCGTCACCAATATTATAGATAACATCCATGTTCAAGCCTTCAAAGATT
>CAYNUM010000334.1:0-3732 GCA_964400025.1 uncultured Croceivirga sp. | reverse complement strand
AGATTGTCTTGAAAATATACCTAGCATAGCACCGTTTTGTTGATAACGGTGGGAATGTAGCTTATATTATCATATTAATAACCACTTCAACGGTTACGGTAGTGGCTTCCACCCCGAAAACGGCGCTTCCATATATTTTGGTGAGCATGGTTAGTGTTTGCCACTAAAATAGCTCTTTTCAGCCGTATTATTCGACCATAAGGCTCTGTGAAAACGAAATTGGTTTTCCATAGGAGGTAAAACCATCAACAACAATTTCGTATTCCCCGGGAATATCAGAGGTAAAGAATTCAAAATCCAAACTATTGCCATCAACGACGACATTCGGCTTCCAAAACAATAGTGTTCTGTAATCGGGCACCCGTTTGAAATCCTCCGAATTATAGGTCTGCACATAATAGTTTTTGTTGGGCGCAGGCTTGTTAATTGGCATGGCAGAGCCATTTTGCCTATTGTATTGTTCAAAATAATCCCCATCAAAAGTTTCAACACTCATGATACCTTGATATTCTTTGTTGGCTAATTGAAACTTATCGCGAATTAGACTTATGGTCTTAATATTCCTAGCATCAAACTCTTTCATGGCTTCATGATTTGTAATGTATACACCATCAAAAAGTACAATGGCCGGCAAGGTGTTGAATTCTTCATTAAAGGTTTCGAAGTCTTGTGCAATTCTAATGTAATCGTTACCCTTGCTGTTATTTCGATATCCGGCATTATTCAATATTTCAACTAATGTTTCTTGAAATGTTGGAAATCGTGTAAACTCATCTAAGGTCACTACTTCTGGAATACCGCCATCAAAGGGGTCTATAGGATTTCCCAAAAGCACTGAGTCAGGCTTTAATGTAAAATACTGATTCTCAATTTGATTATACACACTGCGTTTTTTTATTGCCTTGGCAAGTTGCTCATCAAGCGAAAAACTTCCAAATTCCAAGCCAGAGACATCAAGTTTTCGAGGGGATTTTACTTTTATATCCACATTCTTTTCAGAGTCTTCAACCTGCACAATAGCCACTCTTTCTTTATAATCCTTGCGCAAGTAAGTGTAAAAGTTACCGCTGTCATCTGTCGTTGCAAACTTTAGTACAAACTCTTTACCTGGAATAGACACTACGACCGGGGTATTCGGCAATGCCCCCCCTGAGTCCAAATCGGTCACAGTACCAAACAGTAATTCACCTCGTTGCTCGGGGAGAAAAAGACTGTCACCCACCTTGAGATTAATCTCTTTACCGACATTCAAATAGTCTTTGGCGTAAGAAATAGCATCCATTTTGGAATTCGCTTGTAGCGGGCTTTTCTTTTGCACCTTAATGGTATAAGTGCCATTTCCTAGATAGCCCTTATAATTTTTAAAGGAGAAATCGATTTTTTCCCTTTTACCATATACCTTGTTGTTCATAACCAAGCCTACTGTCGAAGAATCCATTACTTGTGAAGAAGTCATCGTTCTCTGAGCCATATCGACTTCAGTAGAATCTTTAAGAAAAGTGGATTGATCAACGGCATACGGATTGATAATTACCAAGTCGTCTTTAAAAACTTGGGCAAGACCATTGTTTTTCATCCACTGGGTATACCCCAATAATTTATAATTACCTGATGGTACATCTGTACTGATAAAGAAATCACCTTGGCCCATGCCCTTGACCAACTTAATTTTCTGTTCTAAAATGTAGTTCTTGTTCTCATCAACCAAAGCCACATAGCCAACCTTGCTTACATTCGACAACCTACTGTTTTGGGCATTGAAACATTGAAAACTGTAATACAGGTATTCCCCTGTAAAGAGCAATGGACCCGTGTGGCTCACGTAGACTTTCTCTTGAGGTACCTTTTTGAGATTTGCCAAATCCTCAACTGATTTGATTACATATTGTGACCAAGAGGTGGTCGCGAAAAAAAATAGAACAACAATCAAAAGGTATTTTTTCATCTTTTTACAGTTTATTCTTCCCAAAAATCGGGAACTACATTACTACCAAGTTTTGTACAATCACCGCAAGGTGCTGCAACATATAAATACGGACCAGGACAGGTGCCTAAATTATCTCCATTGACGTCAACATAAGCAATAGTACCCAAATCGACCCGCTCGATTATTGATTGCGGGCAATCATTTGGGAACATACCTATGGCACAATATGAAAAGTGTGATTCCGGTGAGGAATGCAATCCGCAGTCAATCGGATATTCCGGAAGCTCCTCATCTGGAAAAAAATCTTCATAATCAAAGAACATGCGGCGCTTGGCAATTGAAACTACATCAAAAAACCCAATTATACCACCTTCAGCGCCATTTGATTCAAAAATATTTCCCTCTAAAAACCCAGGTTGTACTTGCGAGAATAGATTAGTGTTTTGACTGAAGTTTCTGAGTTGGTCATAAAACCCGAATGATTCGGCACTTGAAACAATTTCTTGAACCTCGATACTGTATCTATGGGAAATCTTGTAGTCTTCTTGTGATATAAACTTTACCATAAAGTCACTTAATTCACCATTTGGGCTACCCGTCTGGTTCTGGATGACGGTATTCGAAGCGTCACTGCCATAGCAGACTCTGGTTTCCGTAGTTTGTTCTACCAAGTTAAGGTCATATTGCACCGGCAAGGCACAGGGGTCATAGTTCGTCAACTCAAACTTTAAAGAAGACCAATTAGGAGCAATTATCTTATAGGTTTCATCATAGGTAAACCTTAGGTTTTCTGTGTTACCCACAATGTTTTCGGTATCCACAAAAACACCAACACCCACTTCACCCAAATCTGAGACCATTTTTTTGGCAACCATATGGGATATACTGGACTTACCTTCAATTTTCACGGCTTTGGAGAAAAACTGTCGGTTATCGTTTGTTCTTACGTTCAATTTGTATTCGACTCCCATCTCGGCAGCGAAAACCTCATCCGAACGATAAATACCCGGGGCAGATTCTGAAAATGAAAAAGTCATGCCATTAGAAGTTGAAATCGAAACATTGGCATTGCGCTCCCATTTCACCAAGTCCGTCTCAATATCCCTAGAAGGGATGAATGGATTAAATACGGTATCCAACTCAAGATCAACCAATGAATCAAGTCGACTCAATCTTATTTCTTGATGTTTTAATTCATCACTAACGGTAGCCTCAACTATCAATATATCAGGCAAATCTGCAGAACTGAACACAACGGTATCAAATTCCTCAACACAGGCGCTGAGAAAAATCAATACCAAAACGACCAATACTCTTTTCATTCCTCAATCCAAAATTCAGGTACTATATTACTGCCCAATACGGTACAATCTCCACAGGCCCTTCTGGCCACAAAATAGGGCCCTCCGCCTTCTACAGTGCCATTACTGTCTCTGACATAGATAAATTCACCACCTTCAATAATGTCTTTTAAGGGGGAAGTACCCGCAGGTGTAATGGTAGGTGGCGCACTCAAAAAACTACAACTAATCACATATGGAGGCAAATCTTCATCAGGAAAAAAGTCTTCATAGTTAAAAAATAAGCGTCGCTGCGATTGGTTGGCCACTTCAAAATAACCAATAACTTTCTCGTTTTGATTTTCCGGATTGAAAATGTTTCCCCCTATAAAACCTGGTTGCACATCGGTAAAAACGCTATTACTGCTTGATAACTCGTTTAATGTTTGGTAGAACGCAAAAGCGTCGGGTGATTGCACCAATTGATTGACCATCGCCACCGTCGCGGCAAAGGTTCCGGTCTCT
>CAYNUM010000333.1:1656-3733 GCA_964400025.1 uncultured Croceivirga sp. | reverse complement strand
AGAACGTATTGTGGCAGAAGATGACCGACGCAGAGTCAATATTTATATTACTACCCTTGGTTTGCAAACACTCGAAACTGCTTCACATGTTTTAGAGCATCAACTCCAACAAACCCTTAAAGGATTTCCCAAAAAAGAAGCGAAAGAGTTGAATCGTTTATTAGACAAACTACGCAGTTGAAAGGATATTTTCTGACTAAGACCTATTAGTGCTCACTCAATCAATCATTCAAAAAAACATTAACTCCACATAGTATTTCCGATATACTTTGACAAGAAGGCATTCCAATTTAAAAATCAAACTAATTTATAAAAATTGTGAGAAATTATTGTTTTTTTTAATGTGTAGAGTAATTGTAAGCCACTAAAATTTGCATTTCCTAACAAAATGTACCATATTTGTGTTATTCGATACGGATATAGTCTTAGTTTATACAATATTTAAGAAATCACCACTAAGAGAGAGTGGATTTCTTCAGGGCTGCAGCATTTAACTGCAGCCTCTCTTATTTGATAACTTATTGAATTTCAATTAAAGGGTATTACTTTGAACCGAATCTGTAGGTTCATCCTTCTCCTTCTCAACAATAAAAGTACGTACTTTGTGTCTTATAATAAGGCGGAGAGATTGATCATAAGTAAAGTAGTTCCAAATCCAGTTTAGGAAAACAAACAAACGATTTTTCACACCTATCAACGCAAATAAGTGTACAAACAACCATACCACCCAGGCAAAGAACCCCTGAAACTTAAAACGAGGTAAATCGACTACAGCCCGATTCCTCCCAATGGTAGCCATAGAACCAAGGTCTTTATAACGGAATTCTTTTAATGGTTTGTTCTTTTCTAATTGTTGGATATTGTAGGCCAGGTTTTTAGCTTGTTGAATCGCCACTTGTGCAACCTGAGGGTGGCCCTGTGGATAATCCTCGTCTTCCATATAAGCAATATCTCCGATTGCAAAGACTGATTCTAATTCATTTACCTTGTTATAGGCATCGACCTTTATTCGATTGCCCCAAGCAATGGTATCCGGGGATAAACCTTTAATGGTATTGCCTTTGATCCCTGCTGCCCAAATTACTTTATTACTTTGAATCTTTGAACCATCTGTCATATAGACATACTCTCCGTCAAAATCTTCAACCCTGGTATTTTTTATTACCTTCACCCCCAATTCTTTCAGAAATGACTCCGCTTTTTCAGAAGCTTCTTCTGACATAGTTTTAAGCAAACGGGAAGAACTTTGAATGAGGTAAATATCAATCTCATCGCAATCCATTTCATTATAGTCTTTGGGTAAAATGTATTTTTTCATTTCTCCCAATGCTCCAGCTACTTCTACGCCCGTTGCTCCTCCACCAACTATGACAATATCAATCAATCCCTGTCGTTCATCATAATCTTCTGTTGTTACAGCTCGTTCATAATCATACAAAATTGCATTGCGAAGATAAAGTGCTTCAGATACAGACTTCATTGATAAAGCCTTTTTAGCCAAATCCTCATTTCCAAAGAAATTGGTATCTGCTCCAATGGCAATTGCCAGGTAATCATAACTCAACGTTCCTAGCAAAGTACTCACTTCTTTTTTTTGAGGATCAACACTTTCTACAGTGGTCACTCGAATAAATACATTTTTTTTACCTTGAAATACCTTGCGTAAGGGAAAAGATATAGAACTCGGTTCTAAACCAGACATGGCTACCTGATAGAAAAGTGGTTGAAACTGATGATAATTATTCTTATCGATCAAAACAACCTGGAAATTAGACTTTGCTAGTTTTCTGGCTAAGGTTAAGCCCGCAAAACCAGCCCCAATAATAACCATTCGTTTCTGATTCGTCCTGGGAATGTTGATTGGCATATTCCTACATTTTTTACTTACCAGACCTTAAATATATATACAATAAAATAAGGCCTAGGTACTAAATACAGCTTTCACATTTCTCAAATAATCCTCATTATCAAAACGTCTAAGCCTAACTTTTGGTTGTTGTTTTTTTCAAGTTCCCATCCTCAAATGAAGGATTATATTTTAAGATAAGACCTGAAACAAAAGCCTGAAGTGATGAAG
>CAYNUM010000333.1:0-1646 GCA_964400025.1 uncultured Croceivirga sp. | reverse complement strand
TTGGCGGAAATACAAACACTGGTATATTCCAAATCTTTTATATATCTTTCGGAAAATTATTCATTTCACCTAACTCCTCCAAAACTAAAGTTATGGCCAAAAACGCATTAGACGATAAATTCAAAGAAATCGCTACTCAAATTAAAGACGCTGTCGTAGACTTTACAACCCTTGAAGTAACCACCCTTACAGGAGATGTCACCCAAATCATTAAATCTGATTCAAGTAAGAAAACACGAATAGATGTAAGCGATATTCTTGGCAAGCTCAAAGGAAATGCAAGAGGTAAAGTTAGCTTAGTTGCTTTTACTCAGATTAACTTTGATCAGGACACAATTAATTTCATTAAATCTGACTTGGGAGAAGAAGAAATCCGACTATTTAAAATTCATCAGGCTTCGGTTGCAGCAGCACATGAAGGTAGAAATGGATTTTTGAGTTTCCTCCAAAAAGCAATTGTCTAATTCTTATGAGTCAATCGAATTTTCAACATACAGTCAAAGAGCGTTTTCTCAAATACGTTACCGTCGATACCCAGTCTGATCCCAATTCTATGACGACCCCCTCAACTGAGAAACAAAAAGATTTAGGGCGGATTTTGGTTCAGGAATTATTGGATATGGGTATCTCAGATGCAGAAATGGATGAACATGGCTATGTTTATGCTACGATTCCCTCCAATTCGGATAAGCAAGTTCCTGTGATTTGTTTTTGTGCACATATGGATACTGCTCCAGATGCCAGTGGAACAAATGTTAAGCCTATTGTCCATGAAAATTATAATGGACAAGACATCATTTTACCTGATGATGAAACACAAGTGATTAGTCCTAATCGCTATCCATACCTCTTGGAAAAAATAGGAGATGATATTGTTTCTGCCAGTGGGTTAACCCTCTTGGGGGCAGATGATAAAGCAGGTGTTGCCGAAATCATGGATGCCGCTTACCAATTGATGAACAATCCCGAGATCAAACATGGTAAGATTCGGTTGTTATTTACTCCTGACGAAGAAGTCGGTCGAGGAGTAGATAAGGTGGATATGCAAAAACTCGGAGCTGACTTTGGTTATACCTTAGATGGGAGCAAACCAGGTGATTTGGAAGACGAAACCTTTTCAGCAGATGCGGTGATCATTGAAATTACAGGTGTCCCGATCCATCCAGGCTATGCCAAAAACAAGATGGAAAATGCTATTAAAATTGCCTCCGAAATTGTGGCTCGCCTTCCGAAAGATCGATTGTCTCCTGAAACTACGGAACTCAAACAAGGCTTTATTCATCCAACCAGTATTGAGGGTTTGCTTGCCGGTGCAACTATAAAATTTATTATTCGTGATTTTACAGATGAAAAACTGGCCGAGCATGAAGCCGTTCTTGAACAAATCATGAATGATGTCTTAGCAGGTTATCCGGGCTCAACGGCTACTTTTCAGGTTAAAGAACAATACCGCAATATGAAAAAGGTATTGGATCAACATCCAGAGATTGTCGCTAATGCCGAAGAAGCCATTCGAAGAATCGGACTCGTCCCAAGGAAATCCAGTATTCGAGGTGGAACAGATGGCTCCCGTTTATCCTTTATGGGTCTCCCCTGCCCCAATCTATTTGCAGGAGAACAAGCGATTCATTCCAAACACGAATGGG
>CAYNUM010000332.1:0-3735 GCA_964400025.1 uncultured Croceivirga sp. | reverse complement strand
TTGGTTCATATGAACACCTCAGAAGTAATCGACTTTACCTGGGACGAAGGGGCTATGAACCGGTCAGGAGAAGTAGCCAATCATTTTAAACAAGATGGCCTGCACCGTGGCATGAGTGTCTTTGGCTGGCAAGAAGATAATACCGAAGGTATTGAGGCTTTGGTGAAAGCCAATGTGGAATGGGTCGCGGTTGTTCCCTTTATTTGGCAAGAAAACGAAAAGTCAAGTGAAGTAGCCTCAAAACGTGACGATGGCATCTTTACACGAAGGGATTCCCTTTTCATTAAGACCATAAACAACTTGCACGATAAGGGCATTTATGTACATCTAAAGCCCCATTTGTGGCTGGGTGAAGGTTGGCGAGCTAACCTCAATTACAAATCCACAACTGAATGGGATACTTGGTTCGCTTCATACTGCAGTCGCATGTTACATTATGCAAAAATGGCCCAGTTGACCAAAGCGGAACTTTTTTGTGTGGGCACAGAACTGAAGACATCCATTAAGGCGCAGCCAAAAGCATGGGCAGCATTGATAAAAGAGATTCGAAAGGTCTATAGTGGCAAACTCACCTATGCCGCCAATTGGCATGACGAGTACGAGTACATTACCTTTTGGAATCAGCTCGATTATATTGGCATACAAGCGTATTTTCCTTTGACCAAAAACGAAAATCCTGATCTGGAAAGCATAAAACAAGGGTGGCAACCTCATCTAAAAACTCTGGCTAATCTTTCAGAAAAAGAGGACAGACCGATTCTCTTCACAGAAGTAGGCTACAAAAGCGAAGCAGGTGCGACCATAAGGCCTTGGGAATGGGACGAATCGTTCGACATTTTATATAAGAAAAAATCGGATCAGACCCAGCTACTGGCCTTTGAGGCCCTTTTTCAAGAATTATGGAACCAACCATGGTTTGCCGGGGTCTACATTTGGGAATGGAACACAAGAAGCAAGGCCTCAAATGCCGCAACCGATTTAAACTTCTCTCCTCGCTTTAAGCCTGCCGAAAATATCATTGCCAAATGGTTTGGAAAAACAGCTGAAGCCCCAAATGATTGAATATCAATTATTTTAATATCTTAGAGGGTAATCCCTCCCCCACCAAAAGCGAAGACCCAACCAATAAACTAAGCGTCATGAAAAAATTACGTTCAGTAATCATCCTTTCATTAGTAATTTTTCAATTAAATGCACAGGAACAAGCGCCATCGCCCATCCTTTTCATTTATGATGCCAGCGGGTCTATGTGGGGCGAAATGGATGGCAAAACCAAAAAAGATATTGCATCCGAAGTGCTTTCAAAAACGGTCAATAACCTTCCCTCAAACCAAAATGTAGGGCTCATGGCTTATGGGCATCGCAAAAAGGGCGATTGTAACGATGTTGAATACATGGTAGCACTAAACAATGCCTCAAAAGATAAAATAGTAACGGCGGTCAAAAGTATCAATCCTTTGGGCCGAACCCCATTGGCGAAATCAGCAACCATGGCCATTAACTCGCTACGTGAAAACAAAACCAGGGCAACCATTATTTTGGTTACCGATGGCATAGAATCATGTGACGGTGATATTTGCCAGGTAGTCTCGGCCGCTAAAACTGAGGGTATTGATTTCAAACTGCATATTGTCGGTTTTGGACTCAAAGAAGGGGAAGAAAAGCAGTTAAAATGCGCCGCAGAAGCGGGTGACGGCAACTATTATGATGCCGCCAATGCTGGTGGTTTGGGTGAGGTATTGACAGAGGCCACCGCTGAAACCATAGATGACTCTAAAGACAACTATTCAATTTTTGCAACAAAAAATGGAGAAGCTGTAGATGCGTGGGTACGAGCATATGCTCAAGGCTCAGATAAATCTGTTGATGTCGCAAGAACCTATAGGGATTCTGCCTTTATCTATTTATCCCCCGGCAAATATCGTATTGATGTTCGGCCATTGGAAAACACCAAGATAACCGGAACCACATTTTCCGTAGAAATGAAAGAAGGGGAAACAGGTCACAAAACCGTCGCCTTTGATGGTGGCAAGATAACCCTGAACATTCAAAATAATGGTGAGGGATGGGATGCCACGGTGCGGGTCAAAAACCAGGAGAACAAATCTGTGGCCACAAAAAGAACCTATGGCAGGGAGCAGTTCATTGAAATCGATGCTGGCGTTTATACTGTTGAAATTCTTGCCCTTAAGGCAAAAGGGCTTGAAGTAAATCATACGGTTGAAAATGTTGAAGTAACATCAGGGGAAACAACCGAGATTTCCCATAATTTTCAAACGGGCATTGCCAATATAGGCATCTCTGAAAATGGTGAATTGGTCGATACAACGATATCAATAGTTGAGGCTACCACTAATAAGAATGTCGCTGCAGGAAGAAGTTATACCTCGCCCAGCTCAAACCCACGGGAATTCATTTTGACCCCAGGAAATTATAAAGTAAAACTTGGGGGTAAAAAAGCAGGTAAGTACACGACCAAATGGTTTGATATTGTGGTTAAACCGGGAGAATCAATGACCAAAATCTATGAATGGTAGGTACCTTATTGTAACGTTTTCTTAGGTACTTCATTGAAGATAAAATTCTTGCCCCTTGTTGGCCAAAAACAAATATCCAAAGCAAAGCTTCAAACACCCTAATGGGCTTAAACCTCCGGCCTCCATTTAAGCCAGCTGAAAACACCATTGCCAAATAGTTTGATTACTCCAAGACTTAATGAAGTAGTGATAACACCTTCAAATTCAACAGGCCACCATTTTATTTTATATATTTAAAAGGTTTCTCCTATACCATACCAACCAAGAATGATAGTATTCTCAAAGACCGATCAAGGGCATATTTTAGTTTGCCCCTGTACCCAAGATCACTCGCATTCACTTACGTACAAATTCACCAATGTTTATGAAAAATAGTCCTATTCTTTTTCTACTCCTTTTATTCGTATTTGGCTGTAAAGAACAACCAAAAGAAGAGAAAGTAGCAGCTAGCGAATTCACCACTACCTCATATGATGATTTGGTTGCTCTTTTTCACGATTGGCGTGCTTTTGAAAATCCTCCAAAATTGAACGGGGCACCAGATTATACCAAGGGTACTTTTAAAAAACGTCAACCGCAGTTTAAAGCGCTCCAACAAAAACTGATTCAAATTGATACGACCAATTGGGCCATTCCCCATCAAGTGGATTGGATGATTGTCTGGGCCGAAATGAACGGTTACGAATTCAACGGCCGTATTTTAAAACCTTGGGAAAGAGATCCTGCCTTTTATAAATCAGTTTGGACGCATAAAAGCGATGTGCCCGCCCATGAGGGACCTACCCATCATGGCACGACGGAATTATGGACGTATGAATTCCCGCTTTCAGAAAGCGAAACTGATCGTTTGATGAAAGAATTAGGTAGTATACCGGCCTTAAACGAGCAAGCCCAACAAAACCTTACGGGCAATGCCAAAGATCTTTGGATTGCAGGAATACGGGATATTAAAAATCAAAGCACCGTATTGAAGACAATATTGTACCGAGAAGGCGTTCGCGAGAATACCACCTTGGTCGAGGCCATAATGAAAGCCGTCGCCTCGACGGATGCATTGGTCGTTTGGCTGGAAGAAGAAGCAAAAACCAAAACAGGACCTTCGGGCATTGGTAAGGAAAACTATACCTGGTATTTGCAAAATGTGCATTTAGTGCCTTTGACTTGGGCAGATGAAGTCATGATCTTAAAAAGGGAATTG
>CAYNUM010000331.1:0-3757 GCA_964400025.1 uncultured Croceivirga sp. | reverse complement strand
TTAGGTGTCAAAGGAGCTAAAGTCATTAGCATTTATCGAGGCAGTAAAATTGAACGAACCAATATGGACCCAGATTTCATCATTACCAAAGTCAATGATGAGAAAGTCGAAAACATGGATAGTGTCATTGATGCGCTCCAAAAAAATTCTGGCAAAATTATGTTAGAAGGTATTTACGAAGGTTACCCAGATGTCTGGTATTATGCTTTCGCTAAATAGATAAGTTTCTGATATAAAGAACCTAAAAAAAGGTCCTTAAAACATAACAAATGTTTTAAGGACCTTTTTTTATTTTCAGCTTGAAAACATTTTCACTTAGAGCTAAGTGTTATCAAATTGAGAACTACGACCATCAACTCAATAAAATGACCAACTCCATCCTCAGCCTAATCGAATCTGTAGAAAATATCTATTGAAAAGCTGATAGGGACCTTCATTTTTTGTATTTTAAAAACACATTTATTACATTTTTTTAGACATTTAAAATGAATGCTTCACAACTTGATACCATCAAAAATATTTTGGGTCGTGGCAAAATCTTGGATTGCCTCCAAGCATTCGATTTGTATTTAAAAAATGACCTTCACCTTAAACAGACTCCTGAATGGCACAAAAGTCAATTGCGTAAATTATTTTTACTAAAAGCCAAATATTACAGAATTGAAGATCATAACGATCGAGGGATTATTAAATATGAAGAATATGACCAGCAACTCAATAAAATGACCAACTCCATCCTCAGCCTAATCGAATCTGTAGAAAATATCTATTGAAAAGCCAATAGGAATCTTCCTTTTTTGTATTTTGCCAACACATTTAAAATACGGGGTTTTGCTTTAGCCACTAAAACCAAACCAACCTAACAGATATCAACAATAAACATCTAACAGTCAATTACTTATTGTAATCGGTAAAAGCATTTCAACTCCAATACTTTGCATGGAAATCCACTATCAATTTCTAGAAGATAGGCTTCCAAAAAATTAAATCCAAAAGATGCAAAAAATCGACATTGAAAAAAGTAAGAACGAGGATGCTATGAAACTTTCCATTTCCCAAATGCGTCATCGACTTGAAAAAATCTACTTGGGAGGAGGAGAAAAAAGAATCGCCAAACAACATGATCAGGGCAAACTAACCGCAAGAGAAAGAATTGACTACCTGATTGATGAGGGAAGTTATTTTTTTGAAATTGGGGCCTTTGCCGGTTATGAAATGTACGCCGAGTATGGAGGTTGCCCAAGTGGTGGTGTAGTCATGGGAATTGGATATGTGAGTGGACGACAATGTATGATTGTAGCCAATGATGCCACCGTAAAAGCAGGTGCCTGGTTTCCCATCACCGGAAAGAAAAACCTCCGTGCTCAGGAAATCGCAATGGAAAACCGTCTTCCAATTATTTACCTGGTTGATAGTGCAGGTGTTTTCTTACCTATGCAAGATGAAATATTTCCGGACAAAGAACATTTCGGTCGCATTTTTCGAAACAATGCCAAGATCAGTAGCATGGGGATTCCTCAAATCGCTGCTATCATGGGAAGTTGTGTTGCAGGAGGTGCTTACTTACCCATCATGTCAGACGAGGCTTTGATTGTGGAAGGAACCGGATCGATATTTTTAGCTGGACCATACCTTGTTAAAGCTGCTATTGGTGAAGATGTAGATAAACAAACCTTAGGTGGAGCTACTACGCAATCTGAGATTTCCGGGGTTACCGATTATAAAATGAAAGATGATAAAGAATGTTTGGATACCATCCGAGACCTCGTAGATAAAATTGGACATTTTGAAAAATCCGGTTTTGATCGGGTTGATCCTAAACCCCCACAAAAAGATCCGGAAGAGTTATTAGGTATTTTTCCAGAATTGCGCACCAAGCCTTACAAAACAGTAGAATTGCTCAAGTGTCTGGTAGATGATTCTAAGCTCACCGAATACAAAAAAGGATATGGTAAAACCATCATTTGTGCTTATGCTCGAATCGATGGTTGGTCGGTTGGAATTGTAGCCAACAATCGAGAAGTCGTAAGAACTAAAACCGGAGAGATGCAATTTGGTGGAGTAATCTATTCTGACTCTGCTGATAAAGCGGCTCGTTTTATCATGAATTGCAACCAAAAGAAAATTCCTTTGGTCTTTCTACACGATGTAACCGGTTTTATGGTTGGAACCCGATCTGAACATGGAGGAATTATTAAAGATGGGGCTAAAATGGTTTCAGCAGTTTCTAATTCTACTGTTCCCAAATTCAGTATCGTTATGGGTAACTCTTATGGTGCTGGCAATTATGCCATGTGTGGGAAAGCTTATGATCCTCGTTTAATCGTAGCCTGGCCAAGTGCCAAGATTGCCGTTATGGGTGGAGCTCAGGCTGCAAAAGTGTTGACTCAAATCCAGGTTTCTTCCCGCAAAGCAAAGGGACAAGCAATGGATCCCGATGCTGAAACGGAGTTGTATGAAAAAATCAAACAGCGATACGATAATCAAATATCTCCGTATTACGCCGCCGCCCGATTATGGACTGATGCTATTATTGACCCTCTGGATACGCGAACTTGGATTTCAATGGGGATTGAAGCTGCAAATCACGCTCCAATTGAAAAACCCTTTAATCTGGGTGTATTGCAGGTTTAATTATTGAACTTTAAACTTGGCCAGCTGTTGCTTCTCGTTAGGTTCTTGAAGTCTGACTGTATACGACGTGGTTTCTTGATTGCTTTTTCCAAAGTTTTTGAAAACAGTACATTTTACGAAAGTAGGGGTTGTATTGTCAACACTTATATTCCCTTGTGAAGTAACATTTAGTATCCATTCTCCAACCGTGTCAGCACCGACAATTTCAAATTGCTCAGCATAAAATCCGTTTTCAATTTCAGCTTGTAGGCCTTGTCCATCAGACTGCCTATTATGCTCCCAATCGAAGAATCGTTTTTGTGGATTAACAAATTGAATTACAAATTCAGCTTCAGGATTGCTCCATTCCAAAATCACTCTAGCGTTGTACGTAATATTGTTTTGATACTTGCCGTCTATCTTTGTCAAGTCCAAGTTTTTTCTTTGTTTGTTGATTAAGTTTCGAGTTTCAGCGCCAACTAACTTCTCAAAATCTTTTAGGCTTGGATTGTCATTGATTTTCTCACCCATCAACTTATCAAGCGTGGTCAAGGCAATTTGATAATTTCCAAGCTTTCGATTGGTAACTGCATAATCGTAATCGTTCTGTAGTTTCTTAGGGTAAATCTTCATTAGTCGATTTGCAATTGCAAGAGCCAACGTGTGATTTTCGGTCTGGTCACTTTTTAAATAGGCCGCACGTAGCGTTTCATAACTTGGAGAATCAATTTCCAATACATTCGAAAGTACTCTGAAAGCAACATTGGGGGAAGATTCATAAAAGAAATCAAATACATCAACGTAATAACTTGAAGAATTCTGGAAATCTGCTTTTTGTTTTAGATATATCTCATAAGCGCTTTGAACATTTTTTCCTTTTTTTAGTTCTTTCAAGTAAGGGGTTACCAAAGCCTTATTATCAATCTTGATTTTTGCATCGTAATAGTTGTCCTTTAATTGCATGGCATCTGAAGAACCACCTTTAACTGTGCCATAACTGCCTGTTTTTGTAGTGACCAACAGTACCCCGTTAGCTCCAAGTGTCCCATATATATTTGTTGCAGCCAAGCCCTTCAAAACAGTGATGTCTTCTACATTTTTAGGATCTAGAAAATTAGTCGGATAAAAAAGTCCATATGAACTA
>CAYNUM010000330.1:0-3773 GCA_964400025.1 uncultured Croceivirga sp. | reverse complement strand
ATTTAGGTTACCATACTGGACTTCATTAACTACTATTGAAGCCTTAGCCTCGGCCGGCATTGTCAATTCATTTTCAGCACCAAATGTTTGGGTTCCGGTTTCAGACCAATTCGCTACCCCGTTTCCTTCGCCATCGTATATTATGGTATTCTCAGCATTTCCTGTTACGGTTACAAATTCACCTGCGGTCCATAGGCCTGCTTCGACCGCTACACTTTCACGTGCGTTACCACCTTCACCCCATTGTACAAAATCGACCATAGCATCAGCACTTGTAAACTGGTTGGAAGAATAAAGTCCCATTCCCCCAGTTGCTCTGGGCATTTCGAAAAACACGGTCAAGTAGTCACCGGCACCTAAGTTTACATCACCTTCGGTAGTAAGATTACCGATTTGTGCATATGCACCTGGACCAAGGCATAGAAAATATTCACTAAGGTCGGCTGCAGCATCACCGTTATTTAAAATTTCAACACGATCGCCCAAATATTCCACTTCGTTCAAAACGAAGGAAGCTTGCCCAGTGGGTGCAGGAGCAGGTTCTTCGGTTGACCCATCATCTGGTGGTACGGTAACCACTTCGTTGTCGTCTTCAGAACAGGCCAGTACCAACAGGGATAAGGCCGCCATTTTAAAAAAATTCTTTTTCATAACAATTATACTTTTTAGATTAAAATTCGTTTATGGTGCAAATGAACCGATAGGAAGGGTCCCTTATCTACTTAATGTGGTTGAAACGGAATTTTTGGGTTTAAAACGGAATACCTGTATCCTTTTGAAAAGCGTTGTTTCTGGGGTGTTATAAAAAGAAGTCCGCCTTTTTCAATACAATTGAAAGTTTTGGCCTCAATTTCAGAACTAAAGTAGATTACTATATTTATCAGGCCGAATTCTGAGTGTCCAGAACTAATTCAATTATGCGCAAAGACCGACTCTACCTTTATACTTTTTTAGCAATCACCGTTATTTTTACAATTATCGGCGGAATCGCCACGCAGTACTTTTTAAGGGCCAGCGCCAACGAAATGTTAAGTTCGCAACTTGAATCTGGTAAAAGGGAGGTACAAGAAATTTCAATTTTAATAGGTAACCAACTGACAAACAACCCAGACAAAAAATCAATTATTGATACTTTTCAAAATACCATTAAGGACTCTAACAAAGAGTCGTTGGGTTATGTGAGCATTATTGATTGGTCAGGAAAGGTAATATGCCACCCTAGCAGACCACAAATCGGAACTACAATTGAACAAAGTCAATCTGAAAAAAATGCAGTCAATGGTGAATTTACAGCTCAAGACCTCTATGAATTAATCAGAACCGGAAATTATTCACAAGACGAATCGGAGGTAATCTATTTAAACGCCGTTCCAAATTCAGACTGGTTGGTCGCCTCACATGCCAACCTTGGTATTATCTCATCTAGGTTAAAAAATCTCAGAAATCAATTTTATCTCCTTTTCAGTGTTATGGGGCTTATCATAATCTTGTTTTCGGTAATAACTGTTCGATTGATTGGCAGTGCTTATGAGAAAAGGCTTGAAATCAAAAATCAGGAACTGGAAAGTGAAGTGATCAATTTGGCAAAACTCAATAGTGATTTGGGGAAATACCAAAAACGGGTTATTGAAGAAAAACCAAAAGAATCCATCATGTCTGAGGAAGACAACCAAGAGACAAAAGACACGAACAAAAAGCGAATACTAACCTATTTAAGAAACGAACTTCTGACGGTATCGGCAGAAGATATTGCCTATATTTTTACCGAAAACACTATTACCTATGTGGTTGATCTAAACGGAAAAAGGTCAACGACCAATAGTAGCCTAGACGAGTTGTATTCAGGATTTGATAGTAATTTTTTCTACAGAGCGAATCGACAATTCATCATTGCTATCACTGCCATCGATAAGATTATCCGTTATGGCAATAATCAATTAAAAATTGTGGTAAATCCGAATTCGGATTTAGATATCATTATTGGAAAAAACAAAGCAGCGGAGTTTAAACAATGGCTGAATAGCTAACCGACTATTTTACTCTTTGTTTTTTCAAGTGAAGAATAATAATTGCATTCACTCCTATGTGCAGGCCACCATCTTCAAAGTTAAAATTATTAGGGGTCAATAAAATACTTGAAGCTTCATCAAAACTCTTGGTGTTGGTCATGTGCATTTGCATAGTTAAATCACCAATTTCCCAATTGATACCTAAAGCGAGAGTATTGTAGCCTTGTGGGCCTTGGTCTCTATTGGCCACCCAATGATACTCACTGGTCAGTTCTGTGTGTTTACCAATGCGATAACGCCCACCCAAACCAAGTGAAAAAAAATCTGTACGACCCAATGTTGGTTGTGGCCAAGTGGCATGAATATAGGTCGGCGCAATTTGTAGAGAAAGGTTTCTGTTTAACTTCCTTGCTACAATCAATTGTTGGGTGAAGAAAAAACGATCTGATTGTTTTTGGGGCAATCGAATACCATTGTACTCCCTAGTTAATAAGGTTGTACTTTGCAATGCGGTTATGCTCAATGGCACCTTATCATCTTCAGTTTGGCGTAGCAAACGGTACTTTAAAAATCCATTGACGACACCGTCAAATGTATTGAATGAGAAAGATGTGGTCAACCTATCGGTAATGGCATAATCCATCCCCAGCTGAGCGGAAAATCGGTCAACAAGAAAACTATTACGGGGGCCTTCCAAAGGAATATTCCAATAGCGCGTTCCAAAATAAAACTGCAAAGAACCCTTTTTTCGGGTTTCCACTGATTGTGCTATCGAAAGTCTACCGGTCTTAAAAGTAGCCATGGTAAAAAAGGTACTATCGCTTTTTTCTTGATCTAAAATGTCAAGTAAACTTTCTTGCCCATTGACCATTTGAAAACCAAAGAGCACTACAAACGCGAAAAACAAATTGGACGACCTACTCATATGGAAAATATTCAAATCTAAATTCAACCTGTATGTTCTTTGCGATATTCGGAGACAACAATGAAGGAATTTTGATGTTGAAGTCATTCACCGGCACTTCAAATTCACCTTGAAAAACGGTGCTTTCATTGGTGTGGCTCACATTTGTCTTAAGTTCTATGGTTTTTTCTACACCATGAAAATCCATAATTCCCTCTACCAAATAAGTCCCATCTTCCAGTTTTGGGTTTTGCAGGCCCTTTATTTTACCGGCAAAATTCAACTCGGGATAAAGATCTGACTCAACATAGCTTTCATTAAAATGTTCTTCCATCAAGGCCTTTTTGAAAACAAAAGCCCTCATCAACATTTTAACGGCAATTTCCCCCTTCGGCACATCTATGATGCTTAATACTTGGTTGTTGGTAGCCTCGATATCTTCAACTGAGGTATAAGAGAAAAAAGTTACACTACCCTGGCGAGCAATAATCTGATTACTCTCTTGAGCGTATACCCCGTAGTGGAGAAAAATCATCAAGAACAGAATGCTATGGATTGGTGTTTTCATTGATTGGTACGCAATTTAACATTATTACATCTAACAAATAACCTTTACAAATGCCGCGAAGTTCAAGTGTATCTCCAACCTGAAATTCTTCAATTCTCAAGTTGCCAGGGGCCATCTCACACATCACAAAATTTTTTGGGAAATTCTCACTTGTCAATAAGAATGTATACCGCTCATTGATAAAGCTGATTTCTTTAATCTGTCCTTTTACCTGAACCACTTTTTCAATCAGTGAATTGGAAGCATCTTCCTTATTGTCTTGAAACATTTTGATTAAATCATCTGTTTCAAG
>CAYNUM010000329.1:0-3782 GCA_964400025.1 uncultured Croceivirga sp. | reverse complement strand
CAGTTTTGAAAGTGCCCAAATCGGCGCCATGGGTGCTGGCTTTGTAGCCGCCTTCATTGCAGGACTAGCCGCCTGTACCTGGATGTTAAAATTGGTGCGCCAAAGCAAATTGACGTATTTTGCCATTTACTGCTTGGTCGTTGGTCTTATTGCCATCGGTTGGAGTATTTGGGGATAAGTCAATTATGAACGAATTTTCATTTGGTCAGGCCAAACTTTCTGACGCTTTACGGATATCCATCTTATTAAAAGTTGTCTATATTCAGGTGTATGGTATAGATGGCGTGACTACCGAGTTTGCCAATTTTATTGAAGAAAAATTCGCGCCAGACAAGATTGAAAACAAAATCAAGGAACAGTCGGATGTCTTATGGGTCGCCTATTGCAAAGGAAATCCTATTGGAATCGCCGAAATTATCTTCAACAGTCAATGTCCCATAAGGAGAGTAAAGATGCCTGAATTGGGGAAACTCTATGTGCTCGAACGCTTTCATGGCAAAGCCATTGGACTTGGACTTTTAAATCAAATACAAGACTACCTTACTAAAAAGGGTTTTGATGAATTAACCCTTGAAGTTTATATTCAAAATGCACGGGCGATTACCTTTTATAAAAAACACGGGTTTCAGATTTTAGGGGAAGTAGACTTCCCGATGGAAAACAACACCTATCGAAACCTTGTGATGAACAAAACATTGAACTAAAGTGACCTCGGCATACTTTACGGAAGGGCAAATTCTATTGATTGACAAACCTTTGGAATGGTCATCATTTCAAGCGGTCAATGCTCTAAAATGGAGCATTCGAAAAAAGTTTGACCTCAACAAAAAATTCAAGATTGGCCATGCAGGCACCTTAGATCCCTTGGCCACGGGCTTATTGATTATTTGTACGGGTAAGTTTACCAAGAAAATCCCCGAACTACAGGGTCAATTGAAGGAGTATACCGGAACGTTTACTTTGGGCGCTACGACGCCATCTTATGATTTGGAAACCGAAGTAGATCAGACGTTCGAAACCTCCCACCTGACTGATGAAAAAATCATTGCGGTCACTCAGCAATTCTTAGGCAAAATCGAACAAAAACCTCCAGTCTTTTCAGCTATCAAAAAAGATGGTAAGCGCTTGTATGAATTTGCCCGAAAAGGCGAGACCGTTGAAATCAACTCGCGCACCGTTGAAATTTTTGAATTTGAAATCACTAGAATTCAACTCCCTGAGGTGGACTTTAGAGTGGTGTGCAGCAAGGGCACTTACATTCGTTCTTTGGCCCATGACTTTGGGCAGGCATTACAGTCTGGGGCGCACCTTACAACCCTCAGAAGAACCAAAATAGGGGAATTTAACGTAAATAATGCCCAGAGCCCCCAAGAATTCAAGGATTGGTTGGAACAACAATCATCGACGACCAATTCAAAAGAATAAAATATTTTTGGCAAATCTGGGTTATTAGAAGACCATGAACCTGAATCGTAAGCAATTATCATTGATCATTACCGTGTTTACCATGGCAAATGTGGTATTGCTCGCTTACAACGTTCATTTGGTCAACCGTGAAGAAGACGAGTACGTTATTGAAATGGCGATTCTCGATGAAGAAGTGGAACAACTTCTTGAAGAAAAAGAACGATTGGAGGAATTGGCCCAAAACGACCCTATCAAAAGCCATAGGGCTTTTAATGAAACGGCTAAACCAAGTATCGGAAATCCAGAGCCTTTAAAATCGTTGGAGGAATTGCGCCAAGAACGTGAAACGACCAGTGGCCCCAATGAATCTTTTAGCGACGATTCGGGCTATGCAGCCAACCTTAAGGAATTAGCTAAAAAACGACGGGAACGAAAGGAGCAACTCGGCGAGCTCGACGCTGAAAAGAAAGAATTCACCAACTATTTAAAGGATAAACGCACTTCAATTTCTTTTTCATTGGTCGATAGAAACGCCTATCACTTGCCCCCACCTATTTACACTTGTGAGAACGGTGGCAAGGTGGTCATTAATATCAAAGTGGACAGAAATGGTGACGTTTTTGAGGCCACCTTTAACGACAAAAGCTCGAATACCAATGACTACTGCTTGATTGAAAATGCCAAAGCCTATGCACTAAAGGCCAACTTCAGTCGAAGCGCCAAGAACAGTCAAATAGGTACGATTACTTACCTATTTCAGAGCAAGTAATTCTGTTAGATTCCTTACAATGTCTTGACCCTTGTCTTTATTATAAAAGACTTGTAGTGCTTCTTTGAACTCCGCACTCAACGAGCCATGCTTGGCCTTCTCATCCATAACCATTTGGGTCGCCTTTGCGGAGCGCGGGCCCCACTCGCCCAATACCGTTTGGGTTTCGGTGTCCAGTACAATCAATTTAGGAATGGAACGTGCGCCATTCGTTAAAAACCGGTCGGTCAACTCCAGGTGCTCATCGCGTAAGACGATTTTTAAATCAAGATTCGGACTCAACTCCGCCAGTTTGTTCATTACGGGCAAACTGGGGGAGGCATCACCACACCAGCTTTCTGAGAGTACCAACCACGTAATTTTTCGGTCCAACCGCTCGAATTGACTTTCGACTTCAGTAGGAATTTTTAAGGTCTTGTCCCAACGTTTCATACGCCTATCATTCAGTTGGGTATAATTGATTAAGGCTTCCGTCTGCGCTGGGCCTGTTGTGCCGTTGGTAGCGGCAAGCTCGCGAACCATAGTAATATACTCGCTATAGCTCTGCGCATTACCCAGAGCCACTTGAATCAATTCTTTGGTTTCTTTTTCTTCTTTGATCATAACATGATTTCCCATAGAACCATTAGTGGCAAAAATCATAAAACCTTACAAGAACAGTCGTTCGAATGCCCTTTAAATTTGGTTAACTTAGTTCTTTGGATGACGATGCCTTAAAGCAAACTGATGGAGAAAACTTTTTTCAAGAACCAGACATTTGAAGTTTTACTCATGTTTGCTCTTGGCATTTTGATATGTACAAACATATATACATTTCTTATTTCTAAAAATCCTATTGCCTTAATTCCAACAGTTATTCAAATACTGGTTCTTTCTTTGGTTTTAATGAAACATAAGTACGCTAAATTGGGAATTAGTCTCTGGGCCGTTATGCTTATGTTGGGAGGTGGACTTGTAATTCTTAGTAAGCTCATTGAATTTTTTATTGGAGATGATATTATGAATAGTTTGCCCAAATTAATCCTAAACATAATAGTATTTTCAGTCGGGCTTGTAATCTACAACTTCAATCAAAAAACAGTTGAAGTAAAACGAATAAAAGAAAATTGAGAAATGAAAGTTGAAACTTTCAGTCCGAAAAACGAAGAGTTAAAAAAATATATTGAAAGTTATTATTTACTTGAACATTTTGAACATGAAGCCAAGATAAGTTACCTCACCTTTCCTTCACTTTACTCGATAATAGCTGTTGTCAATAATGCAGAAAACATTGTTCTAGACGATCGGATTATCACACGGTTCTCCAAGTCAAAACCAATAGAAACAAGCTTAGTTTGCAGGTTCAATACACCCATTTGTTTTGAGTATCAGGGTAATATCAAAGAAATCTGTATCTACTTCAAACCTTTGGGCATCAACGCATTTTTGGAGAAAGCGCTTGTAAATTATAGTGGTAGCACTTTTGACGAATTTGTGCCCTTTTCAGATTACGAATCTGAAATGAAACGAATTTTAACTATTCAAAACATAGACGTTTTAGTAGAAAATATTGAAAGTTATTGGTTAGATAAGTTAGTTGGTTTTACACATCCCTTTTTGAGTAGTG
>CAYNUM010000328.1:1719-3787 GCA_964400025.1 uncultured Croceivirga sp. | reverse complement strand
CAATGAGTACTTAGAAATTGCCAAGGAATACTCCACACCGAAGAGTAGCATTTTCATCAATGGTATTTTGGACAAATTGGTCAAAGAATACAAGACCACCGGAAAAATCCAAAAGGTGGGCAGGGGGCTGCTTTAAGTCGAATTCATTATTTTTGCTTAAACAAAAAAAATTAACAAAATGAAACGAATAGTTTTTGCCTTTGCTGCTGTGGGACTGTTGTTGATTGGCACTTCTTGCAAAGATAAAGCGAGCAACAAAGTAGTTGCTGATAATGTAGTTAACGCTTCAGAGCGTGATGAGGTTTCCAAAAAGTTGCCGGTAATGTCATTTGACAAACAAGAGCACGATTTTGGTAGCATCATTCAAGGAACACCACAAGAAACCGTCTTTACTTTTAAGAACACGGGTGATGCACCATTAATCATTACTGATGCAAGAAGTAGCTGCGGATGTACCGTACCACAATACCCAAAGAACACACCTATTGCTCCTGGCGATAGCGGTGAACTAACAGTTAAGTTCAATGGTTCTGGTAAAAATCAAGTAACTAAAACAGTTACCGTTACTGCGAATACAGAGAAAGGCTCTGAACTGCTTCGAATCAAAGCATTTGTTACACCTAAGGATGCAGCACCAGCTGGTCCGGTAAAATAATCTGAATGGAAGCATTGGGACAATTTTTTCCGCTACTTCTTATCTTTGTAGTGGCGTACTTCTTTATGATACGTCCTCAGATGAAACGTCAAAAAGACGAAAAGAAATTTCTAGCGGATATCAAAAAAGGGGATAAGGTAATTACTAAAAGTGGTCTTCACGGAAAAATAGTGGATTTGCACGACAAGGATAATTCTTGTGTGATTGAGACTATGGCCGGTAAATTAAAATTTGACCGCTCTGCCATTTCCATGGAAGGAAGCAAAAAATTAGTAGCCGCCCCTGCCAAAAAATAACAGGAATCCCAAAAGTATTTAAGGCCCCTTGATTTTCAAGGGGCTTTTTTTGTTTGTAACTTATACCAAATCCTATTACGATTATGGCTTCAAGAAGACGATTTATAAAATCAGGTTCCCTTTATCTTTCTGCAATTGGTGCTTCCACCTTGTTTCCAATGGAAATGCTGGCATCAATTCGAAAAACCGTTAGTGCAAACGATAAGATTCAGGTTGGTTTGATCGGTTGTAAGGGCATGGGCTTCTCAAATTTGTCGTCAATGCTCAAAATCAGTGAGATTGAAATCGTCGCCCTTTGTGATATTGATAAGAATGTGCTGCAACAAAGAACGGCAGACTTGGGAAAGGCAAATATCAAAAAACCAAAATGGTACGCCGATTATCGAAAATTACTGGAAGATAAAGATATTGAGGTAGTTATAATCGGTACGCCCGATCATTGGCACTGCCTTCAATTGATAGACTCAATAGATGCCAGTAAAGATGTGTATTGTGAAAAGCCGATTGCCAATTCCATCCATGAATGTGAAGCCATGTTGCAAAAGGTAAATTCAAGTGATCGAATGGTACAAATAGGGCAATGGCAGCGAAGCCAACCCCATTTTGTTGATGCCATCAATTTTGTGCATTCCGGTAAACTGGGTGAAATACGATTGGTCAAGGTTTGGGCCTATCAAGGTTGGATGCAACCGGTGCCTATGGTGGCCGATACAAAGACGCCGGATGGAGTAGATTACGATATGTGGTTAGGTCCTGCGCCCAAGCGTGCCTTTAACCCGAATCGTTTCCACTTTAATTTCAGATGGTTTTGGGATTATGCTGGTGGTTTGATGACAGATTGGGGGGTACACCTTGTGGATTATGCCCTTTATGGAATGAAGGCAGGTACCCCAAAATCGGTAATGGCCATCGGGGGTAAGTTTGCCTATCCCAACGACGCTTCAGAAACGCCCGATACCCTGCAAACGGTCTACGAATATGATGGATATTCCATTTTATGGGAACATGCCACTGGCATAGATGGAGGAAATTATGGTAGAGACCATGGCATTGCCTTTATCGGTAACAACGGAACCTTGGTGCTCAATCGTGGGGGGTGGGAAGTGATTCCAGAAGA
>CAYNUM010000328.1:0-1619 GCA_964400025.1 uncultured Croceivirga sp. | reverse complement strand
TGCTAAAACCGGTATACCATAACGGTTGGGCTCTGCCGGGCATTTAAGACTCAGCGATATTTGTCGTTCAATCCGATGCCCTCTGCTATCATCGGAAGTATTTTTTCAAGCCTACGAAGTTTGGTTTTTTCCTGCTTTGCCTCGATGATATATTCGTTGAATTCCTTTCTCTTATAGTCACTCAAACCCTGATAGGCAGTTTCTAGCTTTTTGTTCTTGTCCAAAGCTTCTTTCAATAGGTCTGGGGTTTCTGAATACTTCGATACTTTTTTTCTGGTAGGAGGTAAGACCCTGCCATTTTTTTGATTGTCGATAGCCTCATTTACATAGGAAAGTACCTGTTTAAAATCTATATCAGCTTCAGCTGTGAATTTCCAATGGCGCATGGCCTTAGTCTTTCCTTCTTGGGCATTTTCAAGGGCGTTGAACGGGTCTGATAAGAATACCCCGTTGAAGAACCAAATCCCAAAATGATTTTTAAACTTACAGATAGAAAGCACGTTTTTGTTCTTAAGGGTATAGGTCGGAAACATCCATTTAAAAGTTTCCTCTAACTCGGTTTTTAGCACTAACTCACGTAGTTTTCCAATGGCATTCTTGTAGTGGTGTTCTTCCTCATAATAGGCTTCAATTTTGGCCGCTTTATCCATGGTTCACGAATTTTTCTCCTGTAAGTTCGCAAATTTTTACAATTACGGCTACGGCCTTTTGCATGCTCTCTAGGGGTACATACTCATACTTGCCATGAAAGTTATGTCCTCCTGCAAAGATATTGGGGCAGGGCAGGCCCATAAAGCTCAATTGCGAACCATCGGTACCCCCACGAATGGGTTTGATTATAGGTTCAATATCCAATTGTAACATCGCTTCTTCCGCAATTTCAACAATATGGTAGAGAGGTTCCACAATTTCCCGCATATTTCGGTATTGATCTGTGATTTCGACAGTGATATAATCTTCGTCATATTGCTTGTTTATCTTCTTGGCAATGGCCATCAAGAGTTCTTTTCTGGCTTCGAACTGTTCTTCGTCATGATCCCGAATAATGAGTTCCAAAGTGGCTTTTTCGATACTACCTTGGGTAGTGTGAACGTGAAAAAAACCTTCACGGCCTTCTGTGGTCTCTGGAGTCTCGCGCTTGGGCATTAAGCTGATAAATTGATTGGCCAAATTAATGGCATTGACCATTTTACCTTTGGCATAGCCCGGATGCACACTTTTGCCCCTAATGGTAATTTTGGCGCCTGCTGCATTAAAATTTTCGAATTCCAGTTCACCAATTTGACTGCCGTCCACAGTGTAGGCCCAATCCGCTCCAAATTTTTCAACGTCAAATTTATGTGCGCCACGTCCAATCTCTTCGTCAGGGGTAAAGGCTACGCAAATTTTTCCATGCTTAATTTCGGGGTGTTGCACAAGAAATTCCATTGCGGTAATAATCTCAGCAACTCCGGCCTTATCGTCTGCTCCCAAAAGCGTTGTGCCGTCAGTGGTTATTAGCGTCTGCCCTTTGTACAGCAATAGGTCCTCAAAGTAATCCGGAGAAAGCACAATATTCTGGGTGGTGTTCAGCACAATATCCTTTCCATCATAGTTCTCAATAATTTTTGGACGAACGT
>CAYNUM010000327.1:0-3796 GCA_964400025.1 uncultured Croceivirga sp. | reverse complement strand
CAAACTGAGCCTTACATTATCTATGCCGTCTATTGGCGGACTAAAGTCATAACTGAGTGCCAGTTCTCTGAGTTTGACAAAAGAACCATCTTCCACAAATTCTTCAAAGATACCAGCTTGTGCACCGCCAAATCCTTTTGGTCTATTGCCCAATAACTCTTGACCTACATTGAAGCCTCCTCCAAAAATTACGTTGTCCAATAGTCTTCGGTTCCAATTAAAGACGTCAAATCCTTGTACGGCATCAAGTTGTATGCGCAGTTTAAAGTTTTTATAAGCGAATTCATTAATCAATGAGCCGAACCAATCAGGATTTGGATCACCAATTACCTTAGAACCCTCTCCCTCATCAGTAGTTCCTCTGAACGGATAACCATCTGCATCCAAAGAAATACTACCATCAGCATCTCTGGCATAGAATTGCCTAAAAAAAACACCCAAGGGTTCGCCTTCGATTACAAAACTAGTTGCAAAACTTCCTGCTAGGGCAAATTGCCCGCCCCCTGCAACACGTGTTACCGTATTTTCATTTTGTGAAAAAGTTGCCGTAATATCCCAAGAAAAATCATTGGTTTTTATTGGTGCCCCACGGAGTAAGAGTTCTATACCTTCGTTTTCGAGGTCACCTACGTTTTCGATACGGGATTGAAAACCCGTTGACGATGCAAGTTCCCTAGGTAACAATAAATCGGTAACATCTTGCTTATAGTAGGTGAATTCCATGCCAAAGCGATTGTTGAGAAAACTAGCGTCGAAACCAAATTCAAATTCTTCCTGTCTCTCAGGTGCGAGATTTAAATCTCCCTGTTGTGTATTGGGTATCAAGCTGGGTGCCCCATTCAATGAACTTGGATTGAATGTGGTAAACCTTTGAAAGGCTGAAAGTGCAGTTAGATTACCTGCCTGCCCCCATGAACCCCTGAGTTTAAAAGTATTGAACGCATCCCCGAAGGTGTCTTTCCAAAAATCTTCTTCTGAGATGATATAAGACAAACTTGCTTTGGCAAATAGCTGGTTACGTTCATCTTCCCCAAAAGTGGACGCACCGTCCAAACGTAATGCTCCGTTCAGATATAATTTATTTTGATAACCAAAGGATTGTTGTAGAAAGGACCCCCAATATGAAATCTGTGATCTTGATTCTCCCTGTTGGATAATGCTTCCGTCTGTAGCAACTTGAACTACGGGTGCCAAGCCATCGGCTTGAATACCGATTCTATCGAACTCTTCATACTGCCATGAACCTCCCAATGTGGTAGTGGATTCTAAATCATCAGTAACGTTAGTTTGATATATTAAGTTTAAATCACTGTTGTATTGAAAGTTATTGATATCTGCCCTTCTGGAAAAACCATCTCCGTTTGGGGATGTATTGTTTATAGGGATAAATGCGGTTGCCGATTGGTTGAAGAAATCAAGGCCCAAAAGGTAACTGGCTCTCAACTTGTCAGTAATTTTGGCATTTAGGCCAATATTCGTGATGAATCGATTTACCTTTTGACCAAAATCAAAGCGTTCAACAGCTTCAAGAGGATTCGTCCTTGGTACCAATAATGAAGTTACCGGAAAAACCCCTGATTCATCAGGTTGAGGATTTACTGAATTATCGCTGAACACAAATCCAGTAATTGCTCCATATGCGGAATTGATACCACCATTGGGAACGTCATTACTAACGCTTCTTGTATAATTTAGGCCTGCGTTGATTTCAAGCCAATCCCATGCTTTTTGGGTAATGTTGGTCTTGAAACCTATTCTCTGAAAATCGGTATTTTTAATAATACCTTCATTATCTAAAAAAGACCCTGATATATAGTATGAGGTGCGGTCGTTGCCCCCCGTAACCGACAGAAAATTTTCAATACCAAAACCTGAACCAAAGAATTCATCCTGATAATTAAATCTTTCAACTGGAACGGTTTCTAAGTTTGTTCTATCGAAAGGGTCTACCCAGGCCAAAGGAACCTCGTTATAATCAATTTCTTTACGTAGCTCGTTTACCCTAATATTTGTTGAAAAATTGAACTTTGGGGCACCGGTACCACCTCTTTTCGTAAAAATTTGGACTACCCCATTACTTGCCCGTGAACCATAAATGGCAGCAGCAGCAGCACCTTTGATGATTTCGATACGTTCTATATCATTGGGATTTAAATCGACCAAACGATTTTGAGATGTGCCCCCTAAGTCAACGAGGTCATTACTATTGCTGGAATTGCTAATAATGATTCCATCAACTATGTAAAGAGGATCAGAGTTTCCTAATACTGTACTGGGTCCTCTGAGGCGTATACTAATACCACCCGCAGGGTCACCAGAGTTTTGCTGTACCAAGGCTCCTGTTATTTTACCTGAAATAGCTTGGTCAACTGCAATAGCACCATTATTTACTAAATCTTCTGATTTTACTGATGATATTGCATTACCGAGTGTTCGTTTGTTTACACCAACAGGATTTCCCGTAACTACCACTTCATCTAAGCTAAGAAGGTCTTCAGAGATGACAAAATCATTTGTAATAGTTGTACCTGAACCCAAATCAACAGTATTTTCTTGACTTTTATATCCCAATGAACTTACGGTCAAAACAATGCTATTTTCACTAAGGTTCGCCGTAAAGCTGTATTTCCCTTCGAAATCAGTAATCGCTCCATAAGAAGTTCCATCAATGAATACCGAAGCACCTGGTACAGGAAGCGAAGTGCCGTTTTCGGTTATCGTTCCGTTAAAAATATATTGCTCTTGCCCAATTGCAAAAGACGAAAGGGCCAGTAGCATGACTACCAGTAACCAAGCTTTCACTTTTTCTGGTTTTTTTAAAATTTTTCCCATAGAGAAGTTAGTTTTTAGTTATTATTGAAATTATACCTAACAAACCCTTCAATGGCCTCATATTCAGCCATGCCAAGGGCGTTGTAACGGTTAGCAGTTTCCTTGTTTCGTTGTTCCGCACGCTGCCAAAATTCACGTTCATCATTTCCAGGGAACATGGCACTGTCCTTCTGTGATTGATGTTTGAATATTGCGTTTATTTTACGTGTCATATCTTTTGGGCCAATAGGAACGGCCATTTCCATATCTGAAATTTCCCACTCCTGCCAAGCACCACGATAGAGCCAAACATAACAATCCAATATCCACTCTGCCCTCTCGTCGATGAATCGTTGAATGGTTTTATAAATTACCTCCAAACAAACGCGGTGTGTTCCATGAGGATCAGAAAGGTCACCAGCGGCAAATATTTGTTGTGGTCTCAACTTATTTAACAAGTCATATGTAACCTGAATATCATCTTCTGAGTAGGGCTTTTTCCGAACCTTACCAGTTTCATAAAAAGGAAGGTTGAGAAAGTGGGCGTTTTTTTCAGAGACTCCACAATAACGGCATGCTGCCAATGCTTCTCCTTTTCTTATCATTCCCTTAAAATTCTGAATCTCTTGACTATCTGTTTGACCTGGCTTTTTAGATGCCAAGAACTCTCGCACTTCTTTGAATTTTTTCTTTAACGCTACATTCTCTTCCTGAACATCAGTCGCAAAATCCAAAAAACGGATGACCTCATCATCAAAAACTGCGATGTTCCCGGAGGTTTGATAAGCAATATGAACATCATGACCTTGGTCTACCAATCGCAATAAGGTACCGCCCATTGAGATAACATCATCATCTGGGTGAGGGCTGAATATCAAAGATGTTTTAGGGTAAGGCTCTCCTCTTTCCGGACGTTGGCCATCTTCAGCTTTGGGCTTTCCCCCGGGCCAACCAGTGATGGTGCGCTGCAGTTGGTTGAACACTT
>CAYNUM010000326.1:0-3802 GCA_964400025.1 uncultured Croceivirga sp. | reverse complement strand
GGATGGGTATGTTTCTCCCCTAAAATGTCTGTCACCCTTGTAAATCGGATTTCTAAGAATCCCTAAAACCGTAGTGTTTTTCCATTCTGTTTTTCCACGGTCATAAACCTTTATCTTTCCCGTTTCTTTATGGGTATGGGTTCGTTTGCCGCCTTTTTTGCTGTACTTGGTGGGTATTTTATTACCGTTAAGGTGGTCGATAATCTGCACAGATGTCTGTCCTTCATTGAAAAGTCGGAAGATTAGTTTCACTGTTTCGGCCTCGTCAGGTTCAATTACTAAGTATTTATCCTTATCCTTGGTATAACCAAAAGGAAGATTCCCACTATTTACCTTTCCATCCTTTACATTTCTTAAAAGCCTATCCCTTATTTTCTTACTTGTAAGACGTTTAAAATTGGCATTTACCACAGCTTGTATCCCCTTTACCAAAGTAATGGATGGGTCTTCCAAATCTATTAGAATGCCATTTTCAAAAAGCTGTACATTGTTTTCGGTAATTAATTTAACCAGATAGAACCATGTTGTTTCTTCACGTGCCGCTCGGTCGTTGTTCCAAATATGGATTGCTGTAATATTGCCATTCTCTATGTCAGAAATCATTTCTGAAAAAGCTGGCCTATCTTCAATTTTTGCACCTCCTGAAACTCCTCGGTCAATATAGGATTTGTAACTCCATCCCATTTTTTTTGCAAATTCGACTCCGTCCCTTTCTTGGTTCTCGATACTTCGAGAATCCTCAGAGTCCTTTGAGGTCCTAGAATAGATGGCAAGCATATGCAATATTGGGTATTAAATTCTTTTCAATTTACTAACTTACACACAAAGGAGAAACCATCTGGAACCTTGAAACCAAGCAGTGCAGATAAACAATTGACAAAAAAACTGCAAAGGGCTGCGGAAGTATTTGATATACAAATACTAGACCACCTAATTATCACGCAAAAGGCCTATTTCAGTTTTGCTGATAACACTATTTTGTGATTATGGGTTAGTATACCTTTGTCGTACCTTATGAATTCTTCGGTCTGAAACGTCAAAATCCATCCAGTGTAGTCGAATGGGGTAAAGTACAAATAGGGAATGGCTTAATTTAATTTTGGTTTGTTGTTTGCTTTAGACTTTTTAGGAAATTGTACTTTGTATTTTTGAATATATTTTGTCAATGCTACTGATTTACACCCACAAGATTACCAACCGCTTCAATTATGTAATGAAGCATATGTTCACGCAGATGATGGGGGTTGAAGTGGGTTTTACCACTAAGGTTGAAGACTTTATTAAGCATCAAGGACCTAAAATCACCTATACTAAACAAGCGCTTCAAAATGAGTTTTTTGTTCGGTCAAATGACCTCTTGTTCGAACAGGGAATTAACGATATTCAAATACAAGTGCAAGACTGGGATGGGGTTCCTTGTTTCTTCAAAACAGATGAAAGAAGTAATATTCCCTATGATATTTTTTCGGCAGGTTTTTATCTTCTATCCAGGTATGAAGAATATTTACCCCATGTAAAAGATGATTTGGGGCGGTTCCCTCCTGAAAATAGTATTGCTTATGAACATGGGTTTTTGGAAATACCGGTGGTCGATTTATGGGTACGGAAGTTTTTTCAGGTCTTGCAAGAACGTTTTCCCGATTTGTCGGGGAAAACGATGAGATATCAATTTACTTCCATTATCAATGTCACGACCTCACATTGTTTCGCTTTGCGTGGTTTTGGAAGGTCTTTGGCAGGTTTTTTCCATGACCTTTCTCGTTTTAGACTTTCACGGGTTTGGACAAGAATCGTCGTGTGGTTCAATCCCAAAAAAGATCCTTATGATAATTTTTCTGAATTGATGGAAATTCATAAAAAGTATAAGGCCAGAACTATGTTCTTTTTTCAGTTTGCCGATTATTCCACTCATGATAAGAACATTTCCATTTATAAGAATCGTTTTCGGTTTTTAATAAAATCAGTGGCTGATTATAGTATTGTCTCTCTAAGTGCTTCAATGACTGCTGGGCAGGAATTGGAAGTTTTGAAAACCGAAAAGAAACGCCTGTCAAACCTAATTAATCGGCCCATAAAATATTCTAGAATGCGATACAACAAGGTATTCGTACCCCATACGTACCGCGATTTGGTCAGTGCTGAATTTACTGATGATTATTCTTTGGGTTATACCCATTATTTGGGTTTTCGGGCGAGCACATCAATTCCATTTCAATTTTACGACATTAATTTGGAGATTCAGCAGCCCTTAAAGGTCCATCCTTTTGCAATTGGAGATCATGCCTTGCAAAAAATGAGTATCAAGGAAGATGTATTTTCTAAACTTGATAAGATGTACCAACATGTGAAATTGACCAAAGGCCATTTGGTTATGGTATTTTCAAACGAGCTTTTAGGTGAAAAACACAAAATCAATTGGTTGCAATTGTACCAATCACTATTAAAACGCTACTATGTTTAAGGGACAAATTACAGACGTTTTCTTTGATTTGGACCATACCTTATGGGACTTTGAAAAAAACTCTGAATTGACCTTCAAAAAGATATTTTCCGAGTCAGGTGTAGAAATTGATTTAGCGGATTTTTTAAAGGCCTATGTGCCTATTAACCATGCATTTTGGAAGTTATATCGCGAGGAAAAAGTGGCCAAGGAAGAATTGCGATATCTGCGTTTGAGGCGAAGCTTCGACAGTATAAACTTCGATATCACCGATGATTTGATAAATTGGCTCTCCGATGCATACATTGCTCATCTTTCTTCTTTCAACAATGTATTTCCAGGTACTTTTCAAATACTTAATTACTTGAAGCCGAACTACAGGCTGCATATCATAACCAATGGTTTCTCGGAGATACAGGAAAAAAAATTGGTAAATAGCCAAATTCGTGATTTTTTTCAGGTGGTGGTAAACTCTGAGATGGCAGGTGTAAAGAAACCCAATCCTAAAATTTTTAAAATGGCACTTGACAAGGCCAATGTTGAACCAAATAACGCGCTTATGATTGGTGATAATCTAGAGGCCGATATTTTAGGGGCACAAAATGTAGGCTTTTCCACTATTCATTTTAATTCCAATGATGAAAATCATCATGAGTTCTCATTGATCATCCATCATCTTGACGAAATAAAAAAATATTTATAGAGTTATGGTAGGGTGGGGGGCTCTAAACTTGTTCTAAGGGTACGAATGCAAATTAAATGAAAAGATTTCATCAGTTCTTACTGTTAATCGTTCTGATTTCGTCTTGTGGGGAAAAGCAAGATTTCGAGCAAATAGAAGACCTTAGCTTGGAGCCAAACTTTGCCTCAAGCATTTTTTATTTTGAATCTGATGAGGAAACCATCAATACCGCAGGTACGGGGGGCTTCTATAACGAAGTTTTCACTTTTGAAGCGTTTAATGACCCAAATATTGCTGACAGGGTCTTGGATGGAGTCATAACCTACCAGGTAGAAAATACCACTAGCAAAAGTTTAAGTCTTCAAATAGAATTTCTCGACGAATTTGGGAATATATTGGATACAGAAGTTTTTGTAGTCGATTCAGAGCCAACCGCACTTCTTGAACGCGAGGTGGCCTACGGCGATGGTGGAAAGTCTCTGGATATACTCAGGAATACAACAAATATTAGGGTAAGTGGTGAAAATTTAGGTGATGCCACAAGTCAGTCCTCTCAAAATGCACCTAAAATAATCTTAAGATCAAGCGCTGCCTTTAGAATAAAACTACCATGAGAATAGTGGTATTGTTGTTACTTTCCATTCTCACGGGAATGGTGGCAACGCGTGCACAAAATAAAC
>CAYNUM010000325.1:0-3809 GCA_964400025.1 uncultured Croceivirga sp. | reverse complement strand
GGTGGCATAGTCAATCAATTGATGATATCGAATGCCAACTAAGTCAGAACCTTTTGCTTCTGCAACCACTTGAAATGGAATCTTTTTGTTTCCATTGTCAAAATTGTCAAAGTCTTCAATAGATTCTGCTTCGTGATATTTTCCAGAAAACTGCTTGCTTAGCAAGGTTTTGGCCAAAACCACGTGTATAGGCTCAAAGGTGTATTGATTGAAGGTTTTGACGAGAACATAATCAATCTTGGGCCCAACGGTCAAAGCCGTATTCGAGGGCAGGGTCCAAGGTGTTGTCGTCCAGGCTAAAAAATAGATGTCGCCATCTACAACATTCCATGTGCCTGGCACGGTTTCCTTAACTGCTTTGAACTGGGCCGTAACAGTGGTGTCTGTTACATCTTGATAGGTGCCGGGTTGATTTAATTCGTGAGAACTAAGGCCGGTACCAGCTTTAGGAGAATAGGGTTGTATGGTGTATCCCTTGTAAATTAATCCCTTATCATAAATCTGCTTCAGCAACCACCAAACGGTTTCCATGTATTTGGACTTGTAGGTGATGTACGGATCATCCATATCTGCCCAATAGCCCACTTTTTCCGTCATATCTTCCCAAATATAGGTATAGCGCATGACGGCTTTTCTGCAGGCCTCGTTATATTCTTCAACCGAGATTTTCTTACCTATATCCTCTTTGGTAATGCCCAATTCCTTCTCCACCCCAAGTTCGATGGGTAGGCCATGGGTATCCCAACCCGCTTTTCGTTTGACCTGATAGCCTTTCATCGTTTTATACCTGGGAAAAACATCCTTGATGGTTCTTGCCATCACATGGTGTATACCCGGTAATCCGTTGGCAGAAGGAGGACCTTCATAAAAGACATAGCTTTCCTTACCTTCACGAGTGGAAATACTTTTTTCAAAGATGTTTTCCTTCTTCCAAAAATCAAGAACTTCTTCAGCAATTTTAGGGAGGTTTAGGCCTTTGTATTCTGCAAACTTCATACGACGATTAGGTCTCAAATTTAAGTTTGCAAAATTAATCAATTCATGCGAATACAAAGGATTTTTAAATTGCTAAAAGCCTTAACCCTAAGTTTATATGATGCAATAAATTTTATTGTGACCAGACTTTTGAATTTGGTTCTAGACTAATACACCATAAAATTTAGAACTCATGAGAAAAGTTGGAGTACTAAGTAATTACCCTTCGACATGTTTTTAGAGCCTTTACGTATGGTAAAGAGGTTGAAAAGAAAGCTAACTTAGGGGATGAAAAAACCGAGAATGCTCTTTATGAAGCAGCCAAAAAAGTAGAGGAAGCCACTGACAACAACCATTGTTATTTTAGTTAGTAAAGCTCTCGCTTTTTGTGGAGGTTCTTTTATTACAATTTATAACCAATACCGGCGATGAAGTTAATCCCAGGGGCTACAATACCCGATGAGTAGGTGCGATAACGTTGATCCGTGATGTTCTCAATCGAAAAATTAGCATGTAGGGCATTTGTAAGCTGATAGCGTGACCTGAAATTTAAGGTATACCAAGATGGTGAAAAAGGATTTCCGTCAGCATCCTGTTCGTAGATGAACGGTTTGTTACGTTCCGAAAAGGCCAAACCTGAAAAAGGAATTTCACCGTTGTAGTTTAAAAAGAAATCGGTTTTCAACTTATCATTTTTCCAAATGATATGGGCATCTGCAAAGGTCGGTGCAACGTGCCTTGCGGGTGATTCAAGACCTGAATCATCTTCTTCTACACCTTCGGTCAGGGTTAAGTTTCCGAGAATGGACCAATGTTTTCCCAAAAATGCTTCAGCTCCAAATTCGAAACCGTAGACATAGGCATTAGCTGCATTTTGAATGGCCTGCACATTGCTTAATTCGCC
Organism: uncultured Croceivirga sp.; assembly: GCA_964400025.1. Taxonomy (GTDB): domain Bacteria; phylum Bacteroidota; class Bacteroidia; order Flavobacteriales; family Flavobacteriaceae; genus Croceivirga. Next base: position 1,930 of record CAYNUM010000325.1, on the reverse strand, counting down.
ATTATATTCGATTTCCCGTAGACCATTAAAGGTGAAATCCCTTCTTACAAGGGCATCAACCAAATAGGTGTAATAGGCTGAAGCTTTTAAGACCAATTTATCTTCAAAGTTTTTACGAATACCAAAGTCCAAATTGTACGCATATTCCGGTTCTAAATCAGGATTTGGCACCACCAGTGAACCAGGTTCAGAGTCAAATATTTTTCCAACATCATCAATGTTGGGTGCCCTGAACCCTGTTGAACCATTTAATGTAATTTGAAGGTTTGCCGTAGGAAACCAACTGAGGCCTAAACTACCCGTCAAAGCCCCTGTGATAATATCTGTTTCAGTGAAAGGAAATGGAAAAAAAGTATTGTCAAATTTTGCATCGACCCATACTTGACTATAACGTAGACCGGCCAAAAGGGTCAGATTGGGCTTTATACCATATTCACCGTTAATGTACCCAGCAAAGGTTTGCCAGGTTGCACCATCGGGGTACCGCGACGCTGTTGCAATGGTGCTCCCAGTGACTATATTGTTACTATTGCCTTTCGAGTTTACCTTGTTGAACAAGTATTCCGCACCATAATAAAGACTGAGATTTCCGATTTTTTTGTTTTCGAAATCCAAATTGACAGACAGGGCATTCAACTTTTCTCGCGTATTGAACAGGTCTTCTGATTGAAAAAGACGTTCATTTCTACTTTCTTCAAAAAATTGATAGGCAGTGGTCAATTTTGCACCACTGAAGAAACGATTCTTACCTTTCTTAGTGATTTGTAAATTGCCCATAAACCATTTCTGCGGCCCATAAAACCATTCAGCAGAGCGCAGGCCATCTCCCGAGCTATCAGGTCGTATTAGTCTATCGTATCGAGAGAAGTCTGATGTTTCAGAATAATGCAAGCCTAGGTTATAATCCCAATTGGTATTGGGTCGAAACCGAAATTTTTGCATGAGGTTGATTTGATCATAACCAGTCGGGTTTTGAACCAGTGGATTGTCATTGGCAATGAGGATATCTTGCCCGTTTTGTCGAATTACCCGGTTATTTCTTAGATATGAATCAGGGCCATGCCTACCCATGCGCAGATTACCAAAGGTGTTATAGGTCAAACTGGTATATGATGCCCAGGTTTGATGCCCTAAATTAAAATCGACATGGGCAGTGTTCTCATTATTTGCAGATGAAAAACGATATAAACCGTTGCCTGAAAAAGCCAAACTGTCGGTAAACGAGAATCGAGGCTCATGGGTGAAAAAGTTCATAACTCCACCAATGGCGTCACTGCCGTAAATTACAGATCCTGGGCCAAAAATAACCTCGGTATTTTTGACGCTAAATGGATCTACTGATATAACATTTTGAACATTACCACCCCTGAAGATTGCATTGTTCATTCGCACGCCATCTACGGAAAGTAATACCCTGTTGGTGGCAAACCCACGAATCATTGGGCTACCCCCACCCAATTGACTTTTTTGAACAAAGACCTGACCGCTATTTTGCAAGAGATCTGCAGAGGTCTGGGGGTTGGTAAATGCAATCTCCCTAGAATTTAGAGTTGCAATTTTTTGAGGAATGTCTTTGCGCTGTTGTTCCCATTTGGACACCGACATCACTACTTCGTCCAATTGCTCCAAACTGGTTTCGAGATAGGCATATCTTCCCTTTTTAAGAATTTGTGATTTGGTGGTCTTTAGAATTTGGTAACCAATATGCTTCAATATGAGTTGTTCATTATTGGAAAAAGGAGCCAAATCCAATTGGCCATTAAAGTCTGAAACGGCTGTTTTTGATTTATCTGGATTGTAGGCGGCCACATTAACTACGGGCAAACCGGTATCGGCATCCAAGAGGGTAATTTTCTGTGCACCCAGTTGAAAAAACACCAGCAAACAAAAGGAAACCAAAATGTTTCGCATATCTAATGAAAAACAGTAT
>CAYNUM010000324.1:0-3833 GCA_964400025.1 uncultured Croceivirga sp. | reverse complement strand
CCTTGCACGACGGTCTTGTGCGAATGGCAAAAGTTTCTTTTGGGGGAATTACCAAAGAGGCAAGTTTAGAAATGTTACCTGACGCCCAGGTTGACGATTATGTTTTGGTTCACGTTGGGGTGGCCATAAGCCGGGTAGACGAAGAAGAAGCCCAAAAAACCTTTAGGTATCTGGAGGAAATTGGAGAGCTGGGGGAATTGGAAGATGTTGATGAATATTTACCAAAAAAAGGATAAAAAAATAGCTATGAAATACCTATCAGAATATCGAGATCCAGAGTTGGCTAAAAAATATTTGGAAGAAATTAAGAATACGGTTTCCCGACCCTGGTCCATTATGGAAGTTTGCGGTGGTCAAACCCATAGTTTGGTCAAGAATGGAATCATAGAAATGTTGCCCAAGGAAATTACGATGATTCACGGACCTGGTTGCCCGGTTTGTGTGACTCCATTGAACCTTATCGACAAGGCAGTTCATTTGGCTTTGGAAAAAGGAGTAATCCTTTGCTCATTTGGCGATATGCTCCGCGTTCCTGGATCGGAAAAAAGTCTTCTGGAAGCAAAGGCTGAAGGCGCTGATGTGCGAATTTTGTACTCGCCATTAGAAGCCGTAAAGATAGCTGAAGACCACCCTGAACGAGAAGTGGTCTTTTTTGCCGTTGGTTTTGAGACCACGGCACCTGCAAATGCCCTTTCGGTCATTCATGCCCATCGAAAAGGACTTAAGAATTATTCCATTTTGGCTTCCCATGTTTTGGTGCCGCCTGCAATTAAAGCGGTGATTGATGATGAAGAGAGCCGAATCGATGGATTCTTGGCCGCTGGCCATGTGTGCACCATTATGGGCAATGCTGAATATTATCCAATCTCAACAGATTATAAGGTACCCATTGTGGTAACCGGCTTTGAGCCCTTAGATGTTCTTCAAGGTATTCTAATGGTCGTGCGACAGCTCGAACAAAGCAAATCTGAAGTTGAAAACCAATATGCCCGTATTGTTCGCGAAAATGGCAACGTTGAAGCACAAAAAGTAATTCATGAAGTATTTGAAATCCGTAACCAAATGTGGCGTGGCATAGGTGAAATACCTATGAGTGGCTATGGTGTAAAAGCAAAATATGCAGATTTTGATGCCACCAAAAAGTATGATGTTTCGATTGAAGAGGCTCCCGAAAATCCTGAATGTATTTCGGGTCAAATCATGAAGGGAATCAAGAAACCATTTGAATGTCCACAATTTGGTAAAAAGTGCAAACCTTCAAATCCGCTAGGGGCACCCATGGTGAGTAGTGAAGGTGCATGTGCGGCCTATTATCATTTTTCAGGATTGGTAGAAGCTTAAAAAGAAAGGGTTGAAAGAAAAGAAATTACGCATGCAGCTGCAATGCCCCATGCCCAAATTGGATTTTGAGGTGATTACTTTGGGTCATGGTAGCGGGGGGCTGTTAACCAATAAATTATTGGATAGTGGTGTTTTTGACTTGCTATCCAATCCGATATTGGACAAACGCCACGACGGTGCATTTTTGGACCTAGAGGGCAAAACGGCATTTTCTACAGACAGTTTTTTGGTTTCTCCCATCTTCTTTCCCGGAGGTAATATCGGTGAGTTGGCCGTAAACGGAACCGTCAATGATTTGGCCATGTGCGGTGCAATACCCGAACATCTTTCCCTTAGTTTTATTCTTGAGGAAGGATTGAAAGTATCCGAATTCTGGGATATTTTGGTAGCTATAAAATTCGCTTGTGAACAAGCAGGGGTTCAAGTGGTTACAGGAGACACCAAAGTTGTGGAGAAGGGTAAAGGTGATAAGGTATTCATAAATACTGCTGGTTTAGGTAGAATTCATCCCAAGGCAAATATTTCAGCATCGAATATAAAGACAGGAGATATAATCATTGTTAGCGGTCAGGTGGCTACTCATGGTATGGCCATCATGTCAGTTCGTGAAGGACTTGAATTTGATTCCGAAATACAGAGCGACACCACTAATTTGAACCATACCATAGCATCGTTATTGGATGAATTTGGTTCAGATATCCACCTATTGACTGACCCAACAAGAGGCGGTGTGGCAACAGTACTTAAAGAAACGGCACAATCCATAAAAATGGGCGTTGATATTTTTCAAAAGGATATTCCTATTGATGATCAAGTAAGTAGCGCCTGCGAACTTTTGGGCCTTGACCCGTTGTACGTAGCCAATGAAGGTTTGTTTCTGGCTTTTGTCGAGGGTGACAAGGCTGAAGATATTCTTTCAGCACTTCAAAACGATGAAAACGGCAAACACGCCCGAATTATAGGTATGGTCACAGAAGAGCACCCTTCACAGGTCATTTTAGAAAGTGCAATTGGTGGTAAGCGAGTAGTGAGCATGTTGCCTGGTGAGCAATTACCCAGAATTTGTTAGTATGGATTTTTCCACCTTAGGCAAACACATTGCCAATCCTTATATTTTCAAAGGGTCTCAAAAGAAACCCTTTTTAGCTCCGAGAGGTGTTCATGTCGTGAACAATACACTATTCGTTTCCGATACTGGGCAAAATAGAGTCTTTATTTGGAAATCAATACCAGATAGTCTACATCAGGAACCTGATGTGGTATTGGGCCAACAAACCGTGGAGCAATCTGGTAGAAATGCAGGAGGGATTGTCGCTGCCAGCAGTTTGCACTATCCTTCTGGAATTTGGAGTGATGGCAATCGATTGGTGGTCGCCGATGCTTGGAACCATCGTGTTTTAATTTGGAATACCTTGCCCACCAATAATGGACAACCAGCTGATGTTGTAATAGGGCAGCCTGAATTTGAGAGTAATGAAGTTAATGTAAAAGGCATATCCAGTGATCCCACTGCCAAGACTTTGCATTGGCCCTATGGTGTCTTTTCTGATGGAATACATCTTTGGATAGCGGACACAGGAAATCGCAGGATTTTATTCTATGAGGCTTTTCCGAGTAAAAATTACGCTCCTGCCGATGGAGTCATAGGTAAACCAAATTTCACTACACGAGATTTTGAAAATAATCAACCCATTTGGCCCTATTCAGTGAACATAAACAAAGACGGGGTTATGGCGGTTGCCGATACCCAATTTTATCGCACACTGATTTGGAAGGATTGGAAAGACGCCTTCACTAAAACGGCCGATAGCATCATTGGGCAGCCCAATTTTGAAGCTTCCGGGCAAAACCAATTTGGTCTTTTCCCTGATGTCCATACCATGAACTGGACCTATGATTTATGCTTTTATAAAAAAGGTATTTTGGTCAACGACACCGGCAATAGTCGCTTGTTATATCATGAAAACATTCCAGTTGAAAACAATAGGTCTGCTGACGCGGTAATTGGCAAGCGTGATTTTAAAACAGGTAGTGAAAACAAAGATACTATTGTGGGTACGGATAGTTCATTATACTGGCCGTTTTCCATTTGTACCCAAGGCAACAGACTTATAGTGGCCGATACGGGCAACCATCGCTTGGTGCTGATGGACCTTCTGCTTTAGATTCTTATTAAGAAAAGGAACCTTTGCAAAACAGCTAATTTATAGCCAATTTTAGAACGCCCAAACTACTGCGCCTTATGAATGCCAAACTCAAGTCTTTTCTTCTGGATAAAACGGCTGCAACAGACGCTAGGGAGCAAGAAGTGATTCAAACCTTATGGAGCGGATATGGCAGTATTCGGCGAATCGTGTTGGAGGGTTCAGAACTGCCAGGTGTTATCGTAAAACATATTCAACTTCAAAAAAAGGGGAATCATCCTAGAGGTTGGAATTCTGATTTAGGGCATCAACGTAAATTAAGGTCGTATCAAGTAGAAGTGCAATGGT
>CAYNUM010000323.1:0-3837 GCA_964400025.1 uncultured Croceivirga sp. | reverse complement strand
GTTCTTTATCAAACCCACCAACTGCATTGACCTGAGACATGGTTGTTTTAAAAAACTCATAATCAAAGGCCATACCCGACCCAATTAAGGCCGATGAAAAACCCAGAACACGGTGTCCTTTTCTAAAGATATGATTGTTTACTTCTTCGCTAATGGCATCCAATATTGCCATTGGCGTATTGGTATTTTTGGCAATACGATGCCCCTGCACCACTTTATATCCACGATTAAAAGCTTCGTTCACCCGTTCGATAAAATCAAATTCCATGATATTATCGGCATCGAGTACCAAAGCGACATCATAAGCGTCGCCAATGCGATCCATCGCAGCATTTAACGCTTTTGACTTTGTACTTTTTTCGAAGGAGACCTCAACCAGTTCAATTGGGAGTCTCCTTAATTTTTGTAGGGTCAGTTCTTGAAAAGAATCTGCAATAATGACAACGTCAAACGAATCTTCTGGATAGCTTTGTTCCAGAGCACGTCTAGCCACTTCAACGATAACGTTGTCCTCTTTGTACCCAGGAATCAGCACTGCGAACTTGCGCTTTTTATCCAAGACCTTCTTTCTTTTTGGTGTCTTGAACACTCCTGCCAGGGCAAAGGTGAAAACATAGATGGATGCGAAACCAAAATAGGCAATCAACACCATCTCCAACACATAGCCCAAAATTTGAATTGCATCCATCTTCTCCTTATTTAAAACTTAACTTATGAATTCACTAGCTCCTTGATGCGATTGTCTTGTAACATTCCATCAAAATACCCAATGGTTTCTTTGAGCCCAGTTCTTAAATCAACACTAGGCTTCCATCCCTTTAACTTCTCTTGTGCCAAAGAAATATCCGGTTTTCTTTGCATTGGATCATCAGAAGGCAAAGGCAAGTGAATAATCTTTGAACTTGAACCGGTCAAATCGATAATGTTTTCTGCCAATTCCAACATGGTAAACTCGCCTGGGTTACCAATATTTATAGGACCTATAAAATCATCCTCGGTACCCATCATCTTGATCATACCATCCACTAAATCACTTACATATTGAAAGCTTCTGGTCTGGGTTCCGTCTCCAAAGACCGTAATATCTTGGCCTTGAAGAGCTTGCATGATAAAGTTGGAGACCACACGACCATCATCTGGCTCCATACGTGGGCCGTAGGTATTGAAAATTCGTATGATTTTCACCAATACGTCATTGGAATTGTGGTAGTTGACGAACAACGATTCTGCACAGCGCTTCCCTTCGTCATAACACGAACGAATGCCGATAGGATTTACATGCCCCCAATAATCTTCTGGCTGCGGATGCACCTCAGGATCACCATAAACTTCACTGGTTGAGGCCTGTAATATTTTGGCATTGATTCGTTTCGCCAATCCCAGCATATTGATTGCTCCCAAAACCGATGTCTTTATCGTTTTGATGGGGTTGTATTGGTAATGTACCGGTGAAGCAGGACATGCTAGATTGTAAATCTCATCTACCTCAATGAAGTAAGGCAGCGTTACGTCATGTCTTATCAACTCAAAATACGGGTTGTCCATTAGGTGGACTATTTTACTTTTTCGACCCGTAAAATAGTTATCCATACAAACGACCTCATGCCCCTCATTTAGAAGTCGTTCACACAAATGTGACCCAACAAATCCTGCACCTCCGGTTACTAATATTCTTTTCATTTTTTCAGCTGTATTTAAGCGTTTACCGATTCTTTTTCAGAAACATTGACCACCTTTCTTCCTATACTGTAATAGTTGAATCCTTGCTCTTCCATCTCTTCAGGATCATAGACGTTTCTACCATCGAAAATGGTCTTCTCATTCATCAACTTTTCCAATATTCTAAAGTTGGGCATTCTAAACTCTGACCATTCCGTAACCAAAAGCAAGGCATCGGCATCGATACACACATCGTATTCATCTTTGGCATATTCAATGGAATCACCTAGAATTCGTTCAGCTTCGTGCATGGCAACAGGGTCATAAGCCCTGATATTGGCACCAAGCGCTTTCAATTGCTCAATTATTACCAATGACGGAGCTTCCCGCATATCATCGGTTTTAGGTTTAAAGGCCAGGCCCCACATACCGAATTGTTTTCCTTTAAGGTTTTCACCAAAATGGGCCTTAATTTTTTCCACCAAGGTGTTCTTTTGTCGGTAATTGACCGCTTCAACTGCTTTCAAAACCTCCAAAGAATGCCCATACTCATCGGCAGTTCTTACCAAGGCTTGAACATCTTTTGGGAAGCAGCTACCACCATATCCTGTACCAGGATAGATAAACTTGTTACCTATTCGCGTATCTGAACCAATACCTTTTCTAACCAAATCCACATTAGCTCCAACCAGCTCGCACAAATTGGCGATATCGTTCATAAAACTGATTTTGGTGGCCAGCATTGAATTTGCAGCATATTTTGTCATTTCAGAAGAGAAAATATCCATGAACAGTAATGGATGCCCATTCATCAAGAAGGGTTTGTACAAACGATTCATCACCTTTTCAGCACGCTTGCTCTCAACTCCAACCACGATTCGGTCGGGCTTTAAGAAATCATCAACAGCACTACCCTCTTTTAGAAATTCAGGATTCGATGCTACATCAAAAGGAATTCGTACCTCACGTTTTTGTAGCTCCTCTTCCACGGCCGCCTTCACCTTAAATGACGTACCAACAGGAACTGTACTTTTAGTGATTATCACCTTATAATCTTGCATGTGTTGACCTATTTCACGGGCAACACCCAAAACGTATTTCAAATCGGCGCTACCATCTTCATCTGGTGGGGTGCCCACAGCAATGAATACTGCGTCAGCATCTTTAATTCCTTTTTCCAAACTTGTAGTAAAGGAAATCCTATTTTTATCGATGTTACGCTCGAGTAGTGCATCGAGACCGGGCTCATAAATAGGAACCTCCCCATTTCGGAGCATTTCGACTTTTTTCTTGTCAATATCAACGCAGACAACGTTTACTCCCGTCTCTGCAAAACAGGTACCGGTTACTAAACCAACGTATCCTGTACCAACTACTGCAATATTCATTTTTAAGGTTTTTTCGTTATTTATTTGTAAATATTATCCTACAAAATAGAGTGGCGAAAAATATGTTGTAAAAAAGGGGATTTACGTTGTAAACCCCCTTTTTTTATTTCTATTCAATAAAACTTTGCTATCTCTGATACCAATCTAGGTCTTGGGTACCGCCTGAATTTGCCCATGTTATAAATCGTGGGTACTGCAGGGTAATCGGTACAAACTCTGGCGGAACCTCGAAATCATTATAGATATTAATAGCCCATGGCAAGTTGGTAGATGTTTTATAATATCTGTTCAAGGCCGGGTCGCTAAAGTCATCGCCAGTACCTAGAAAATCTGCCTTACTCGTAGGTAACAGATCCGGTAAGTGAACTTCCTTTGCCCTGTTCTTATTCACAACAATGAACGGATTGAATGGAACCGCTCCTAAATCAGCACTATCTAAAGGGTTCGCTAGGTCAATATTAATACTAATTGTATCCCCTTGCATTTGCTTGACATTCTCAGCTACCACAATCACTGACTCATTTTGAGCAGCAGTCACTTCCACACCGTTGCTACTTAGGTTGAAGTAACCTTCATTTAGAACCTGACCTTCCACATTACCAATTTCACTACTTTCAATGGGCAAAACAAAGGCAAAACCATTTTCCAAAGAACCACCTATAAAGTCAACAACAAATGTACCTTCGATACGACTTATCAAATTGTCTGCATTGGCAATCAAATTGAAATTATATGCCATTGAGACATCATTAAAGTCATAGTCTCCTTGAAATGGCCATAAATCTTCATA
>CAYNUM010000322.1:0-3838 GCA_964400025.1 uncultured Croceivirga sp. | reverse complement strand
AGCACATATGTGTTTATGTTTGCCGCCCCTTTTTTCTTTTGATCCTCAATAAAATCGTTCAGTTCGAATAAATTTTTGGTATCCGCTACATAAGATACCGGTGTCAGGTCATCAATCTGAAAGGTAAAGAGTGTATCCAACCTTCTTTTGGTCTCTACCAGTTCGTGTCCATCTCGAATTTTTCTTTTGGTATAGGAGGTCAATCGATATGAACTATCTTTTTCTACCCAACGTATATTGGCCGCTGCCATTTTAAACACCAACTGATCGTTTTCATCGAAGCGTTCATAGGTAAAATTGTAACCTATCTTTCTATTTGGATCAAAACTACTTACGTAAATAAAGTCGTTCTCATTGAGTTGATTGAAAATATTAGTGGTTTGTCTATCCTTTCTGTTCTTTTTGAAATACTTGTATTCAAATTGGTTGAAACCAATACTCGCTCGCGGCACAATAAACTGACCCATAAAAAATATAAGTACTGCAACCAAAGCTGCCCCAATAAAATAAGGTCGTAAAAATCGCCAATACGAAATGCCAGAGCTTAACATGGCCACAATCTCTGTATTGCTGGCCAACTTAGAGGTGAAGAAAATAATAGATAGAAAGAGAAGAATTGGCATCAATAAATTGCCCAATACCAAACTAAAGTTTCCATAGAATTGAACGACCTCCATAAATGGGGCCTCGTTATCGATAATCTTACCAATTTTTTCAGCAAGACTGATCATGATACCGATAGGAATGAACAAAAGTAGAATTCCCAAAAAGGTTACCAGATAACGCTTCAGTATGTATTTATCAAGAATGGTCAACATTACAATCGCTTATTCATTTGGTTCACCATTTTGGTTTTCCATTCGCCAAACTCACCGCTAATAATCTTTTCTCTTGCCGTTCGCACCAACCAAAGGTAAAAACCAAGGTTATGAATAGTTGCTATTTGCTTTCCAAGAAATTCGTTAGCGGCAAAAAGATGTCTTAGATAGGCCTTTGAATATTCGGTATCGACAAATGTGATTCCCATTTCGTCGATTGGCGAAAAATCATCTTCCCATTTTTTATTTTTTATGTTGATTGTGCCGTGAGCCGTGAAAAGCATTCCATTCCGTGCATTCCTCGTAGGCATTACACAATCGAACATGTCAACTCCTAAAGCTATATTCTCCAAAATATTGATAGGGGTGCCAACGCCCATTAAATACCTTGGTTTTTCCTCTGGAAGTATGTCGCAAACAACCTCAGACATGGCGTACATCTCCTCAGCAGGTTCCCCCACAGAAAGCCCCCCAATGGCATTACCAAAGGCATCAGCATTAGCGATATATTCTGCTGATTGTTTTCTTAAATCGGTATATGTTGAGCCCTGAACAATCGGAAAAAAGGCTTGGAGATAGTCATACTTTTCAGGAACTTTTTTTAAGTGTTCCATACAACGTTCGAGCCAGCGATGTGTCATGTGCATCGAACGTTTCGCGTAATCATAATCGCAAGGATAGGGTGTACATTCATCAAAGGCCATTATTATATCGGCCCCAATTGTACGCTGAATTTCCATTACACTCTCAGGAGAGAAAAAATGACTAGAACCATCAATATGTGACTTGAACTTCACTCCTTCTTCTTTAATCTTGCGATTTCCTGAAAGGGAATACACTTGATAACCACCGCTATCGGTCAAGATATTTCTATCCCATCCCATAAATTTATGCAGCCCTCCGGCTTTTTCTATGATATCCATCCCAGGTCGTAAATAGAGATGATAGGTATTGCCAAGGATGATATCCGGATTGATATCTTCTTTAAGCTCTCTTTGGTGTACCGCTTTTACGGAAGCCACAGTGCCCACGGGCATAAAAATTGGAGTTTGGATTTTGCCATGACCAGTCACGATTTCACAAGCTCGAGCTTTGGTCTTGGTATCCTTATGAAGAAGGTTGAATTTCAAATAAAGAATTTAAGGGGCAAAGATAACCATCTCTAATATTGAACTACCCTAACAAAAAAATAAAGTTTGCTATCGAAAACGCTTTCGCGATTTAATGCTCCTATTCTTGTTTATGGAAAAGAATGCGGTTACATTTGAAATCAACAAAATTGTATTTCCCATGGCAGATATTAAAGCGCTGGAAGACTTGACTGTACAGGTTCGGCGCGACATACTACGAATGGTGCACAAAGTCAACTCGGGCCATCCCGGTGGTTCTTTGGGATGCACTGAATTTTTTGTGGCACTCTACAACGAAATTATGGACCTCAAGGAAGGTTTTGATATGGATGGGCATAATGAAGATGTTTTCTTTCTTTCGAATGGCCATATTTCTCCCGTCTTTTATAGTGTTTTGGCTAGACGAGGCTACTTTCCGATTGATGAACTAAATACATTTCGATTAATAAATTCGCGTTTGCAAGGTCACCCAACCACCCATGAAGGTTTACCGGGCATCCGTGTCGCTAGTGGTTCGTTGGGTCAGGGTATGTCAGTAGCGATAGGGACGGCTTTAGCCAAGAAATTGAACGATGATGACCATATTGTCTACAGTCTGCACGGTGATGGGGAACTGCAGGAAGGGCAAAATTGGGAGGCCATAATGTTCGCTGCAGGACACAAAGTAGATAACCTTATTGCAACTGTGGACCGAAATGGGCAACAAATCGATGGCCCAACGGAAGAAGTGCTACCGATGGGTGATGTTGGCGAAAAATTCAGGGTTTTTGGTTGGGATGTTTTGGAGATTGAAAACGGAAACGATCTTCAACAAGTAATCGATGGTCTTAAAGAGGCCAAATCCAGAACGGGTAAAGGTAAGCCTGTTTGTATCATCATGACGACCATGATGGGCAATGGGGTTGATTTTATGATGCACACCCATGCCTGGCACGGTAAGGCGCCCAATGATGAGCAGTTGGAAAAAGCTTTGGCGCAGAACCCCGAAACACTGGGGGATTATTAATACCAAATGGAACCCTTTTAGGTTTTGGCCCTTCAATTAACAGTAATTTCCTTTTTAACAGGAAAGACAATAAAAAACAGATGAAATACACAGATCAAGGAAAACAAGATACCCGTAGTGGCTTTGGAGCCGGAATTGCAGCGCTCGGAAAGACCAATCCCAATGTGGTCGCGCTATGCGCAGATTTAGTCGGGTCATTGAAACTGGATGCGTTCATCAAAGAACATCCCGAACGGTTTTTTCAAGTAGGTATCGCAGAAGCCAATATGATGGGACTCGCTGCCGGACTGACCATTGGTGGTAAAATACCCTTTGCCACTACCTTTGCCAATTTTGCGACCGGAAGGGTCTATGATCAAATTCGCCAGTCGATCGCTTACTCCCATAAAAATGTGAAGATCTGTGCCTCACATGCAGGTGTGACCTTGGGTGAAGACGGTGCAACTCATCAGATATTGGAAGACATTGGATTAATGAAAATGTTGCCCGGAATGACGGTCATCAACCCGTGTGACTTCAACCAGACCAAAGCGGCCACAATTGCCATTGCTGAACATCATGGCCCTGTATACCTACGCTTCGGAAGGCCGAAAGTGGCGAATTTTACGCCGGTCGACCAAAAATTCGAAATAGGAAAAGCCCTTAAACTCATCGAAGGGAACGATGTGACCGTTTTGGCCACGGGACATTTGGTATGGCAGTCATTACTTGCAGCCGAAAGCCTTGAAAACCAAGGCATTTCATGCGAAGTCATCAACATACATACCATAAAACCCCTTGATGAGGAAGCGATATTACGTTCGGTTGAAAAAACAGGCTGCGTGGTCACTGCCGAAGAACACAATTATTTGGGAGGCCTGGGTGAAAGTGTCGCGAGGGTATTG
>CAYNUM010000321.1:0-3838 GCA_964400025.1 uncultured Croceivirga sp. | reverse complement strand
ATTTACCGGTAATTATTGCTTACACCTTTTTCAATGAGCTTTTGGGGTATTTCATACGTTATACCGATCAATTTGCCTTCCTCTCAACAGAAACAAAAAATAATGAAATAATCTACAATCTTTATTCATTAATTTTTTTCGTTTTTTTCTACAATGCCTATTGGAAACTCATAACAGAAATAAAGTTCAAAAATTGGTTGAAAATTATTTTTGGATTGGTCTTCATTGTATTCTTATTTGATTTAATGAGAAACAACCCTATTTACTTGATGCTATATTATGCTTGGTCCGCGGGGAGTATGGGCTTACTAATTTGCATAATACTATATCGCCTTGATAAGGGAGCTCACTGGAAATGGAAATTTGAAAAATACAATTTGATGACTTGGGTTTCTATCGCACTTTTTGTTTTCTATACCTTCTTCCCAATTTTTCTTATAACCGGCTATGAGTATTTTGACGTATTTCAAGCATTACATTTAAGAAAAGTTTTAAGAATTCTTATTGTAATCATGTATTCACTATTTTGTGTCGGCTTTGTTATAAACAGAAGAAGGGCATTTCATTAAATTGCAGCTATTGTTCGGTTACTATTTCATTTTCTACATCGTCGCTCTTCTGATATCATTAGTATATTTCAAAAAATTTGTAGATACCCCACTTCGATATTTTCCACTACTCATAGCCTACACCTTATTTAATGAGCTTTTGGGGTATTTTATACAACACTATGAACAGTATACTTTTTTTGAAGAAGCAGAATATAACTTTCATAACATCATCATTTACAATATCTATCAGGTCATATTTTTTGGATACCTGTTCTGGCTGTATTATCAACTTGAAAAACACCGATTCTATAAAAGAGGAATTTTAATTTGTGGTACAGCAACCTTCCTAGCGTACTTTATCTCGCTATTTTTTCAAGATCCATTTCACATCAGTCTTTTTTATGCTGATACAATTGGATCACTGGCGACTGTTATCATCATTCTACTGCACTTCTGTAGATTGGAAAAAGTTACTCGGTTCAATCTGATGGTCTGGGTCAATTGGGGCTTGTTGGTCTTTTATTTGTATTTGCCATTTGATGTATTGAATGCATACCTCAATGTCGATTTTTATTTAGAGTATCATCTTCGTCAGGTACTATGGGCAGTGGTAGCAATTATGTACAGCTTTTTTATCATTGGGTTTCTGGTTTCAAAACGAGTCGCTTTTCGTTAATACCACTTTACCCCTACTTTTCCTGAGTTTACAACAAACTGATGCTATTCATCGAATATTTTAATAATCTGTAAGAATTTTCGTTCATATGATGCTGATTCTCTTTATCGATGGATTTAAACCATTCGTCGATACATTGATCATCTTCACATAAGTATACCTTAATAGCGGTATTCAAATGTGAAAATTTGTAATCGAAATTATTTTTTAGTGTTATGAAAACATCCCAAATCTTTTCATTGACCCTTATGGCTTTATGCCTTTTGGTACTCAACTCATGTGTTAAAGACAAATTTGAAGAGGGCCTAAGTCCCGATAGTGAGACAGAAGATGAGGTCTCCACTGATGAAATCGAACTCACCCAATTACAGATACCCGATGGTTTTGAATTCAAAACCTCCGAGAAGGTCAGTGTAACCATAAATGATAATACTCCAGGTGCCATATACACGGTATATGCCTATAATGAAGCACCATTTTCAGTACAGGAAGTAACAGCAATTAATGATGATGGAGAAATAGAAACCGTTTCTACCTTTGAATCTGACGAGTACAATCAAGTATTGTTTACTGGCGCAGTAACCAATGGATCACTACGTAATACGATTACCGTGCCATCGTATTATAACAAACTATACCTACGTCGAAATCATGGCGGTACATTTAGTTCTGAAATTGTAGATATCGCTGGTGGAAATGTAATATACACCCATACGGACCAAACCGGTAAATCAAGACTGGCTGAAGTGGCCCGTTTCAAATCAAGGGCTTTAATGCGAAAAGCTGCGAATAACAATATTGAAATTGACACGCTATATTGTGTAAATGGTTCTGGTCAATTGTTCACTGTAAATCCATTAAATGGTGACTTGACCGATTTAGCGGCAATGCCTCAAGGAAGTTGGACAGCAGCTATCGACCATACCAATCTCTATCTTTATTCAATAGGTAGAAATAGTCCTTACCCCCTGATGAGATACGACATGATCAATGATAGTTGGACTACGGTCGGCGACGTGGGTATGGGCGGCCCAAGACTGGATTATAGAGAAGAAGATGGTCTACTATACTTCTCAGGAAACAATGCAAAAGTATATACAATCGACCCTTCAAACGGTGCAACCATCTCCACTTGGGATATCAACAATCTCGATGTGACCAATGGTGGCGATTTGATATTTGCTGATGACGGAACCTTATATCTGAGCAGTTTTGGTGGTTTATATCAGTTAGATCTTGACGAAAACAATGACTATAATGCCACTCGTCTAAGTGCTGATAATTTACCCTATACCCCAACTTCAATGACTATTGATTCTAATGATGAACTTTGGTTGGCCAGCAATGGTTCTAATTCTGATTTAATAATTATGGATACCGGAACGGGAGGTTGGGAATACATTTATGGGCCTAATTCAGATACCGATGTTGACTTTGGAAGAACAATCAATGATTTGACCACCTATACCGTTGTTGACGAAGATGCCGAAGACCCAGACACTGACGGCGATGGTATTACCGATAGTAATGACGAATACCCCGAAGACGCCGAAAAGGCCTTTGAGCAATTTACCCCAAGTAAATATGGCTGGGGAACTGTAGCCTTCGAAGACCTTTGGCCATTTTTAGGGGATTATGACTTTAATGACACAGCCGTCAATTATAGGTTTGTTGCAATATTGAATGCTGAAAACAAAGCTGTTCAATTAGACATTTATTATGAGGTTACCTCTGATGGCGCAGGCCTGACCAATGGTTTTGGCATTGAAATGGAAACTCTGGTACCATCACAAATTGAGTCGGTAACCGGTTATAAGTTAACTGAAAACTATGTCACACTGGCGGCAAATGGTTTAGAAGATAACCAAGACAATGCAGTGGTCATTTTATTTGACGATCACGGTAGGCAGGTAAACCGACCGGGCTTGGTGTCAATAGAATTTACCGAACCCCTTACTACTCAAGAACTAGGTGTAGCCCCGTTTAATCCATTTCTTATAGTAGGTAAAAACCGTTCTAAAGAAATACACCTACCTAATAGAAGCCGAACCTCTTTAGCAACCTTGGCAGTTGATGATAGCATTAACAATGTAGATACTGATGGCAACTATCAAACATCTACAGGTTTACCTTGGGCCATTGACATTGTACACAACTTTAAGCCTCCAAAAGAAAAGGTGCCTGTAAATCAAGCGTATAACTTTTTCAATGATTGGGCAACTTCTGGTGGTGCCCTCTACGATGATTGGTACAAAGACAATGCAGGCTATCGCGTTACAGCAAACTTGAAATAAATATATACTACCCCAATAAAAAAGCCCTCCAAAATTGGAGGGCTTTTTTATGCGTTTGTTCAAAATTACATAGCGGCAACCTTGCTCATCAGCTTACTTTTAAGGTTAGCAGCCTTGTTCGAGTGAATGATGTTCCTTTTCGCCAACTTATCAATCATACCCACAACGGTTGGTAACAATGTCTCCGCCGCCTTTTTATCTTCCTCATTACGAAGTTTTTTGATAGCGTTACGAACAGTTTTGTGCTGATAACGGTTACGTAAACGTACTGCTTCGTTTCTTCTGATTCTCTTTAATGCCGACTTATGATTTGCCAT
>CAYNUM010000320.1:0-3838 GCA_964400025.1 uncultured Croceivirga sp. | reverse complement strand
GGTCAACATTTTCTAAAAGGGGGTATTACCTTAAAATACCTTACCGGATATGGCCGTGGTTATTTTAGTACGGATCGGCTGAGAGTGGATTACAGAGCCAATGGCGACAATTTTATTGAGAACTTTGCTGATGGAAATGTAGATGTAAGCGGAAGTTTTGATTATGGTTCATCTGTTATTGATACTGACGTCTTTGAGGATTTCGAACGAAGCAATTTAGAATTACCAAAGTCATTTGGAGCTGATCTAGGTTTGGTTTATGAATGGCGACCTGATTTTGAAAATTACTACGTTAAGAATGAAAAAGGTGAACAGGTATTAGACCCAACCAAGAATAAGTATAAACTCAGAATTGGGATCTCGGTAACCGATCTCGGACGTATAAACTATAAAGATGGTGAAGAAGGTACGGCTACCGTGAATTCAGCCACTATTGATTTGATTAGTGATTTGAATGAGGTGAGTGATTTGCAAGGCGTTCAAGACGTGCTGAACAATCCGGTTTATAATGAACTTTTGGCTCAAGCCCCAAGCAGTCCTGCATTTAATGATTTAATCAATGACTTAGAGAATGCATCGTCAATAGGTGAGGTAGAAACCATCCTTGACAATAATGCGGATGAAATCAACTCCGTTTTGGATGGCGTCGAAAATCTCTCCGAAGCTCGTGTTTTGTTGGACAGTTACAACATTATCAATACTGACGCGAAAACCGGAGTCCGTGCAAGTCTGCCGACGGCTTTTCATTTTGACGCCGATTGGTCTTTTAACGAAAACTTTTTCCTTAACCTAGGAACTGATTTTGCTATCATCCCTAGAAGAAATACTAATGGTAACAGCATCGCCAACACCTTTTCTCTGACACCGCGTTATGAAAGTCGACTTATAAGCGTGTACTCGCCAATTCAAGTAGTTGAATGGCAAGGCACATTATGGGGACTAGGCCTTAGGGTTGGCCCTTTGTACGTAGGTAGTGGCTCACTATTTACAACGATGTTCTCAGACCAAATCAAAGGGGCTGATGTCTATGCTGGACTCAAAGTTCCAATTCTAAGAAAAGTAAATAAAGATAGGGACGCAGATGGCATAAAAGATAAATTAGACCCATGTCCAGATGTTCCAGGACCAGTTGAAAACAATGGTTGTCCTTGGCCAGATAGCGATGGAGATAAAGTTACCGACAACGAAGACGAATGTATCAATACCCCAGGAGAAGTTGAAAACAAAGGTTGCCCATGGCCCGATGCAGATCAAGATGGCGTATTCGATAAAGATGATGATTGTCCAGAAACCTCAGGGCCTATTGAAAACAGGGGTTGTCCATGGCCTGATAGCGATGGTGATGGCGTATTCGACAAAGACGACAAATGTCCAGAAGCAAAAGGTACTGTGGGTGGAGATGGATGCCCAGAAGTAACGGAAACCGTTCAGAAAGAACTGAATTCTTTTGCCAAGACTATATTATTTGACCCAGATAGATTTGATATTAAGCAAGAGTCAATGGAGGTGATTACCGAAATCGTCAAAATTTTGAAAGAGTATCCTAATGCGAAGTTTGTTATTGAAGGTCATACCGATAGTAGAGGAAGCGAAACCATGAACCAAGCCCTGTCTGAGAAACGGGCAGCAGCTGTTGAAAAATTCTTGGTAGATAAAGGAATCGATTCTAGCCGATTATCTTCGGTAGGCTATGGAGAATCAAAGCCCATTGCTACAAACATGTACATGGATGGAAGAAAACAGAATCGAAGGGTAGAAATCAATCTTGTAAAACAGTAATAGAAAAATTAAAATAGAAAGGCCCCGTTAATTAGACGGGGCTTTTTTATTGTCCAAAAACCGTCACAACCAGTTTTCTGCCGGAGGCATGGTCTCTATGCTCACATAGATAGATACCTTGCCATATTCCCAAATTCAAGTTTCCATTTGTGATAGGTATTTGAACCGAAGCCCCCATAAGCGAAGCTTTGATATGCGCCGGCATGTCATCAGGCCCTTCATAGGTATGCCTATAATATGGCGCATCTTCAGGAACCATTGTATTCATATGACTTTCAAAATCCATTCGAACGGTAGGGTCGGCATTCTCATTAATGGTAAGGCTAGCCGAAGTGTGCTTTATAAAAACATGCAACTGCCCAATTGAAATTGTCTTGATTTCAGGAATAGACCTTAAAATTTCTTCAGTTATTAGATAAAAACCCCTAGAAAAAGGCTTCAGTCTAATTTCGTTTTGATAAAATTTCATTTTGTGAATTTAATGCAAACTTTACGCTTATATCAATTGACCCACTACCTTTGCGCTTCTAAATTTTACTATGGATTTATCGCAGGTAAAAATGGTAGTTTCCGATATGGATGGCACCTTACTAAATTCCAACCATGAGGTCAGCGAACACTTTTTCGAACTCTTCGAAAAATTAAAGGCAAAAAATATTCAGTTCGTTGCGGCCAGTGGACGTCAATACCATAGTATGGTCAGTAAGCTTCAACGCATTCAAGATGACATCTTATTTATTTCTGAGAACGGAGCGCTCGTAAAAAAAGGTGAAGAGGAATTATCGACTACACTATTGGACAAACCCCTCATCGAAAAATTGCTAGAAATCATTGAGGGCATTGACGGGGGCCATGCCATGCTTTGCGGTAAATACACCAGTTATTTTGATGGCAGATCCAAACAGTTTTTAAACCAACTCAAGGAGTATTATTCCGCTTATGAAATTGTTGACGATTACAAGACTATCCCAAATGATATTGTAAAGATTGCGGTATACCACCCCACTAGTGCCGAAGACCACATTTATCCAAAGGTGGCGCATCTAGAAAACCAGGTAAAAGTAAAAGTCTCGGGTCAAAATTGGGTTGACCTCAACCATGTCAATGCTGATAAAGGGAAGGCACTCAAAAAGGTGATGGCACTATATGGACTGGAGCCCCATGAAATTCTTGCGATTGGTGATTACAATAATGATATTGAAATGTTGCAATTGGTCGATCATAGTTTTGCCATGGCAAACGCGCATCCCAATGTAAAAAAAGTAGCCAAATACCAAACTTCAGGCAATGACGCTTTCGGGGTTGAAACGATTCTCGAAAAACTGCTTTAAGTTTTTTGCTTCTTCTTTCTTGCCGCTGGAAACAGTACGTTGTTCAAAATCAAACGATAACCAGGAGAGGTTGGGTGTAGCTCCAGTTCTGTTTTTGGGTCCCCTACCCGATGTTGATAATCCTCAGGGTCGTGGCCTCCATAAAATGTAAAAAATCCTTTGCCCTTAATTCCATGAAGATAGCGAGCTTCTCCATTCAATTTACATTCCCCCAAGACCATAACAGTCGGTTTTACCTCAACCCTTTCAAAGGCTGTGGTTTGTCCCATAAACCCTTTGACCAAGGTCGTATGATTTTGTGTCAACATCGTGGGCACGGGATCCCATTTTGCCGAGAATTCCATTAAAGTAAAATAGTCAGACTCCTTGGGCACTCCCCTACGTTTGCCTGTCATGTCAATAGAAGAAAATTCGTATTTCAGAGGATTGCGTTCCAAAGAAAAATTGGTGAAAGCAAAGGTTCTTGAAAAGTCAAGCTTCCCTTGATAATTGGCTTCCGATGGGTCTCCATCGAACATGGGTTCACATATGTCCACCCCATTCGCTGCAAGGGCTATATCAAAACTATCGGTAGCCGAACACATGGCAAACATAAAGCCTCCGCCGATGACATAACGTCGAATTTTATCCGCTACTGCCCCTTTTTGTTCAGAAACTTTGGAATAGCCCAGCTTCGCTGCCCTTTCTTCTGCCAGACGTTTGCCCTCAATATACCATGGTGAAGCCCG
>CAYNUM010000319.1:0-3847 GCA_964400025.1 uncultured Croceivirga sp. | reverse complement strand
GTTTGGAATAACTTTTGTTTAAGTTATTGTAAATGTGAAGTGGAAAAATCTGATAGTATTAACTTTATATCCCATTTCATGCTATGAAAAGAATTACATCTTTAATATTGATTTTGGCAAGCATGCACCTAAATGCTCAAATCAGGCCAGCCTTCAAATCAGGAGAGTGGTTAAAATTCCGCATCCATTATGGATGGTTGAATGCCAGTTTTGCCACATTGAAATTGGAATCCAAAAAGTTGGACACCATTCCCGTATATCATGTTGTGGGTAAAGGAAGAACTACTGGCCTTGCTAGAATCTTCTTTAAAGTAGATGACACCTATGAAAGTTATTTCGGAAAAAACGATAGCAAACCGTACCGATTTATTAGAAAGATAGATGAAGGGGGATATACAAAGGATATCGAAATCGATTTTGACTACACCCAAGAAAAAGCCCTCCTAACAGACAATAAGAACAAAAAGAAATTTGATTTCGAAATCAATGACAGTATTCAAGATCTGTTGTCGGCAGCTTATCACCTTAGGCAAAACTACTCAATTGAAGACCTTGAGATTGGTGAGAGTATCGTGATGGATATGCTTTTCGATGACGATGGCCCGTATCAATTCAAATTAAAGTACCAAGGAAAGGAAATTGTCAAGACGAAATATGGCAAAGTGGAATGTCTAAAGTTTAGGCCTTATGTTCAATCTGGCCGGGTCTTTAAAGAACAAGAAAGCTTAACTTTGTGGGTGTCTAACGATTATAACAAAATACCCATACGTATTCAGGCAGATTTAGCTGTTGGATCAATAAAGGCGGACCTAGATGGATACAACGGCTTAAGAAACCAGTTTAAGATTATTATGGATTGAGCCCAACCAATGAAGAAGGATGAAAGTATCGATGCCCAAATCAATAAACTTGAAGAAAAATTTAAAAACTCTGGTCAAGATTTAGGCTCCTACCTAGATGGCCTTCTTTACCAAAGATATCTTACCTATTGGGATTATATACACCTTGACACGCTTCTAAGTCTTCAGGTTCCGAGAACCTATTTCCCTGATGAGGAAATTTTCATCATGTACCATCAGATAACCGAGCTTTATTTTAAGCTTATACTTCATGAACAAAAGCAGTTGGTAGATGATCGATCACAGAACATAGATTTCTTCATTGAACGAGTCAATAGAATCAATAGTTATTATAAAGCCTTGATTTCGTCGTTCAGTATAATGATCAATGGAATGGAGCGCGAACAGTTTCTTCGTTACCGAATGGCCTTGCTTCCCGCCAGTGGCTTCCAATCGGTTCAATATCGTATGATTGAACTTTATGCCAGCCCAATGGAAAACCTTGTACATCATACTGAACGAGAGAACTTTTCAGACCAAGATCCCATTGAATCGCTTTATGAGCATATCTATTGGAAAAAAGGGGCAACTGATATTAGCACGGGCGAAAAGACACTAACACTCAAACAATTTGAATATCGTTATACCCCTAGGTTGATACGAATTGCAAAACAGGTAAAAAACAACACTATTTACCATAAGTACTTCAACTTGATAAAAGAGGAAAAAGGAGATATCTTGAAGGAAGCGTTAAAGAAAATGGATATCAATGCCAATGTTAATTGGCCTTTAATGCATATGGGTTCAGCCTATCGCTATTTGGCAAAGGACAAACAGGCCGTAGACGCCACAGGCGGAACCAATTGGAAGGACTTTTTACCTCCAAGTTTTCAGAAAATAATATTTTTCCCAAATTTGCATTCCAAAGACGAATTGGATAACTGGGGCAAACAGTGGGTAGAACATACTTTTAACCCCGAAAACAAGCAAGAGTGACATGCGAAAATACTGGGGCGCTATTTTGGCAATGCTGATTTTGGTTTCATGTGGTGAGGATAAGCAAGTGGCGAGTAATCTTGTTCAAGAGGAACCCAAGCCAAAACCCGTTACTAAACACTATGGTTTTGACCTAAATGAATTCAATGTAATTAAGGATACGGTTAAAAGGGGCGACAGCTTCGGTGAACTGATGCTGAAAAATTATGCCGATTACCCCAAAATAATTACTATTTCCGAAGAATATAAAGACAGCTTTGACGTACGTAAAATAAAGGTTGGAAAGCCTTACGTCATTCTAAAGGCAAAAGATAGCCTACAGACCGCCAAGGTCTTTATTTACGAGAATGATAAAATCAACTACACCGTGGTTGACCTAAGAGACTCTGCGGTAGCTTACAAGGGGCGAAAAAAAGTATCGCTAAGAGAACGTGAGGTTGCCGGCACCCTCAAAAACAGTCTTTCGATGGATTTAGACAGTCTAGGGGTTGATTATAGTGTAACCATCAATCTGTCTGAAATATATGCTTGGACCCTTGATTTCTTTAGATTGGAAAAAGGAGATAAATTCAAAATTGTCTACGACGAACGCTTTATCAATGATTCCATTTATGCTGGCAGTGGCCCGATAAAAGCTGCTTTTTTTGAACATAAAGGAAAACCGATATATGCTTTTCCCTATGTTTCAGATTCAATAAAAAATATTCAGGAATATTATGATCAAGACGCCAATAATTTGAGGAGTACTTTCTTAAGGGCGCCCATCAAATTTGGTTATCGATTGTCTTCTAGATATAATCTTAGAAGGCGTATAGCTTATTATGGATACAAGGTACGCCCTCATCTGGGTACTGACTATGCGGCACCTGTTGGTACGCCTATTGTCGCCACCGCAGATGGCACGGTTACTGAATCCACAAGGCGGGGTGGTAATGGAAAGTATGTGAAAATTCGGCATAACAGTATGTACAGCACCCAATATTTGCACATGAAGGCCCAGAAAGCAAAAGTTGGAGAATTTGTGCGACAGGGCGACGTTATTGGCTGGGTTGGAATGACTGGGAATACTGGTGGCCCACACGTGTGTTATCGTTTTTGGAAAAACGGGAGGCAAGTAGATCCACTTCGTGAAAAATTGCCTTCGGCAGAACCAATCGCTGATAGTTTACGGGTAGCTTATTTTGACCACATCGAAAACCTAAAATATCAACTTGACTGTCTGAATTTCGAAGACTCCATCGAAGAAAATAACCAATTAACCATTGACCAAGAGAATGCCCTTACCCAAAATTAATCCGACCAGCACCCAAGCCTGGGGCAAATTACAAGCGCATTTTGAAGAAATTAAAGACCAATCTATAAGTTCACTATTTCAAAAAGAAAGTGCGCGGGCCGAAGATTTTGCGGTTCAGTGGAATGACTTTTTTGTAGATTATTCCAAGAATAGAATTGACCAGAAGACTATAGCGCTCTTATCAGAATTGGCCAATGAAATTAACCTTAAGGAAGCGATAGAAGCTTATTTCAAGGGTGAAATCATCAATGAAACGGAAGGTAGAGCTGTTTTGCATACGGCACTTCGAAGTCAACCGAATGATTCCATTTTGGTCAATGGTGAAGACATTGTTCCTGAAGTTGTAGCGGTAAAACAACAGATAAAAGACTTTAGCGAAGCCATCATTTCTGGCGAAAGAAAGGGTTATACCGGTAAAGTATTTACTGATATTGTCAATATTGGTATTGGTGGGTCTGATTTAGGCCCTGTTATGGTTACTGAGGCCTTGAAATTCTACAAAAACCAATTAAAAACACATTTTGTCAGTAATGTAGATGGGGATCACGTTCATGAAATTTTAAAAGAAGTGAATCCGGAAACTACACTCTTCATTGTAGTTTCAAAATCATTTACCACTCAAGAGACCTTAAGCAATGCGCTGACAATTAAAAAGTGGTTCTTACGATATGGATCTCAAGAAGACATTGCCACCCACTTTGCAGCAGTTTCGACCAAT
>CAYNUM010000318.1:0-3849 GCA_964400025.1 uncultured Croceivirga sp. | reverse complement strand
CTTCCTTAAAAACGGCCATAAAGAATGGGAAGGCACCAACAAAGAAATCTTTAAAACCGACAATCAAGCAGTAACCGATTTTGTTTATTCTTCGGAGCTTTTCAAAAAAGTACGACAGATGTATATCGAAGAACGAAATTGACCTAACCATGATTCGACCTTTTGTACTTGCCGATACCAATTGGAAACATCTCAAAGATGAAAACATTGAGCTGGCCATTTTACCTTGGGGAGCAACAGAAGCCCATAACTATCACCTACCCTATTCCACTGACGTAATTGAAGGAACTTCAATCGCTGAGGAATCGGCAAAGATTGCTTGGAAAAGGGGGCAAAGGTCATGGGTATTACCAACAATACCTTTTGGGGTAAATACGGGCCAAAAAGATATCTATCTGGATATCAATCTAAACCCCAGCACCCAAATGGCCATATTACAGGATATCATTACCGTTTTGAACCGTCAGGGGATTCGAAAGTTTATGATTCTGAATCAGTCATGGTGGAAACAACTGGAAGGCTATTGTTCGAGAATTGGGCCTTGAGTTTCCAGAAATGTTTTTATGCGTTTCTGAATGGTATAAATTAAGCCATGACAAAGCCTTCTTTGACAACCCTGGAGATCATGCA
Source organism: uncultured Croceivirga sp. (assembly GCA_964400025.1). Classification (GTDB taxonomy): domain Bacteria; phylum Bacteroidota; class Bacteroidia; order Flavobacteriales; family Flavobacteriaceae; genus Croceivirga. The sequence goes on along the minus strand of CAYNUM010000318.1, from coordinate 3,219 downwards.
GGTGACGCAGAAACCAGCCTAATACTGCATCTCGCTTCAAATTTAGTGTTGCCAAGAAATGAATGGGGTGATGGGGCAGAAAAAAAGAATACTATCGCTCCTTTTAACGAAGGTTGGGTATGGACCGAAAGGCCATGGTCAAAAATCAGTGCGGACACCGGGGTAGGGAATCCGAAGCAGGCCACTGCAGACAAGGGCCAACTCTTCTTTGAATATGTTTGCCAAAAAATGGCACAACTATTCATTGACATTACAAAAACAAACATACCAGTAGTTTGAACTAAATGGCTTGGCTTCAAAACCTTAACCTAAGCTTAATTTCAAAAAATGAATTTTTTAATTTTTGGGGAATAAACTTATGGCGAGTTTAAAACAAGTCCTATGAAATCCAGAATTCTATTTTCGGTAATTTTTTTATGGGTACTGACTGTCAGTGCTCAAGACAAACCAACAGTTTATATTGACATTCCAACGGTACAAAAACCATGGAACCATATTGAATGGAATGATTCATCCGAACAATTTCAGTTTGCAATAGTAACAGATAGAACCGGTGGCCATCGCCCAGGCGTATTCCCCGTTGGGATAAAAAAATTAAACCTTTTACAACCAGAATTCGTGATGAGCGTGGGTGACCTTATCGAGGGGTATACAAAAGATACGGTTCAGCTGAATGCTGAATGGAAAGAGTTTCAAAGTTTTATCGAACCTTTGAATGCACCCTTCTTTTATGTACCCGGCAACCATGACATCACCAATAATATTATGGAAGAGAAATGGAAGGAGCTTTTTGGGGTGTCCTATTATCATTTTGTGTACAAGGATGTACTTTTTCTTTGCCTAAATTCAGAGGATAACCTTCGTGGAGCTGGTCGAGGTACCATAGACGACAAACAATTTGAATACATCAAAAAAACATTAGAGGAAAATTCTGAGGTCAAATGGACCTTGGTCTTCATTCATCAACCCTTGTGGATTCAAAATGACACCAAACGTTGGAAGGATGTTGAGAACTTGCTATCAAATCGAAAACATAACGTTTTTGCAGGCCACTATCATAGATATTGGAAAACCGAGAAAAACAATGGAAAATATTTTGCTCTTGCGACCACAGGTGGGGGAAGCCCTCTTCGAGGAAAAGCCTATGGTGAATTTGACCATGTGGTTTGGGCCACAATGACCGAAGAAGGCCCTATTTTGGCCAACCTATTTTTGGATGGTATTTGGGACGAAGATGTGGTTACTGAAGAATTGGTTGAATTGGTGAGAAATAGACCTTTCCCTGTTCGGTTAGAACCAATCTATTTAAACGAAACCCATCCAGAACGCATGTCTGCCACCGTAAAGGCCACAAACAGTACAGATGGTAAAATGCACGTAACCTTGACAGGAAAAACCAATGACCAATTGTTCTACCGCTTTGACCAAGAATCTTTCACGGTTGACCCCAATGATGTCAAAACCTTTAACGTCAACTTTGAAAATATTAACAAAAAAAAGATTCATGATTTCTCTACTATTAAAGTGAATGCAGAAATCACCTATGAATTCAAGGAAAATCCAGAGGTACACTTTTCATCAACTCTTAACTATATTCCTTTCTTTAAAAACAAGGTCCAAAAAGTGGAAAATCTTAAAATAGATGGCAATATGATGGAATGGGAGAAAGCGACATGGAATACCATCAAAAATATTGACGGCACACCTTTCGATTATGATGGCGAAGCGGATTGTTCCATAAAATTTGCTACTGCCTACAACGACGACTTTTTTTATGTAGCAATTGACTTGATGGACAACAATTTCGTTATCGAGGAAAAGGGTTCGCACTGGAACCAAGATGCCGTCATTTTAGGATTGGATGCCAGACCAAAAAATTCCAGTGCTTTTAATGCAGGTGAAGGCAGGGGCAGGGATTGGATTGCATACCTGAGAACCTTCAAAAATGAAAATCCTGTTTATGGAAGTAACCAATTACCCACTGAAGTTAAAAGCGAAGTTCTTTTTAATGAAAACGGGGCTACAATTGAAGTAGCCTTTCCAATGGAGTATATTGAAAAAATGGGGGGAGAGAATTGGTCAAGTTTGCGCTTTGGCTTAGGCTATTACGACTATGACTCCGATGATGAAAATTCAACTAACCATTTTTGGTTCCCCGCTTGGAATTCTACGGATGATGTTCCTGGATCCGGTATGTTATTTCGAGAATAGTCTTAGTTAATATCACGAAGAATAATGGTACTGTCTTGCAAACGAACCTTTAACCAGTTATGAAGATTTTTTGAAGCTTCGTCTTTTACATTCTTTTGTAGGCCCTCTTTCCATTGCGTTTCAAAAACGGGAATGGTATCTGTCTTTTGAAAATCCGTTTGAATTTGATAAGCAAAAGACAATGCGGTCAAATCTTGATAATTCACTTTTGCTTCAGTAACAATTTGTTGAAAGGGAATATTCATTTTTTCCAAATCAGACAGTTCGCGAACTCGATTTTCCAAAAATGCAATCTGCTGCGTTTGGCTCATCAAATCCAGGGAATCCCTTTCACGAAGTTGCTGCATATAACGCAATTCATCCAAACTTCGATTTCCTGAATAGTTTACAGTTACCTCAGTGTTCTTGAGACCAGAATAGTCGACCAGCCTTGCATTCAAAAGTCGAATAGTTTCTTCTGGAATTCTTTGGTCTCCAAAAGCAAATAGTTCAATCTTACAATCACCTTCCCTGTGGTACTCAACATGAACATTTCTCTTGAGGTATGAAGCGTTCGGCAAAGTCTCCAGTTCAGTATTGATGAATCGTTGCGCATCAGCGTTAAATCGACTTTCTAGAAGGGCTCGATAAAAAATTATCCCAGCAGGAATCATAATTAAGATAGCAACAAAAGATACAGCCCTGGCAATGAATCTTCGCCTTTTCGAATTGGCGTACCGAACCATTGGGAAACGTAAATATTTAATAACCAGAAAGGTCGCTAAACCAATAAAAATCGTATTAATGATGAATAGGTACATCGCACCAATTGCATAATCCCAATTTTTTATGGCCAGACCAAAACCGACAGTACATAAAGGTGGCATAAGGGCCGTGGCAATGGCCACCCCAAAAATTACGCTCGCAATCGTTCCTTTTTTAGCCCGAGCGATTACTAAGGCCAATCCACCAAAAAAGGCAATCAACACGTCACGAATATCCGGTTTCGTGCGTGCCAGTAGTTCAGAT
>CAYNUM010000317.1:0-3855 GCA_964400025.1 uncultured Croceivirga sp. | reverse complement strand
GTGAACAATATCACGCAGACTATCTCTTCAATTCAACAGGCTGTTGAACAGGCAGAGTTGAATGCCGGCCTAAAAATTGGTTCCGTGGTCGTAGGCATTGCAGGGCAACATATTAGGAGCCTACAGCACAGTGATTATATTACCAGGGCAGATGCCGAAGAAGTCATTAATGATGATGATTTGGACAAGCTCTGTAACCAAGTATATAAATTGGTAATGCTCCCAGGGGAGGAAATTATTCACGTACTTCCTCAAGAATATCGCGTCGATGGGCAATCAGAAATCAAGCAGCCCATTGGTATGTACGGAGGGCGATTAGAGGCTAATTTTCATGTAGTTGTCGGTCAGGTGTCTTCCATAAAAAATATTGGACGCTGTATTAAGAGTGCCGGTTTGGATTTAAGCAACATTACTTTAGAACCTTTAGCATCTGCTGAAGCGGTTTTAAGCCAAGAAGAAAAAGAAGCGGGGGTTGCCCTAATTGATATTGGTGGTGGTACTACCGATTTAGCCATCTTCAAGGACGGTATTATTCGTCATACTGCAGTTATCCCATTCGGCGGCAATGTAATTACGGAAGACATCAAAGAAGGTTGTTCCATTATTGAAAAGCAGGCCGAACTTTTGAAAATTAAGTTTGGTTCAACATGGCCCGGGGAAAACAAAGACAATGAAATTGTTTCCATACCCGGTTTACGAGGTCGTGAGCCTAAAGAAATTACCCTAAAGAATCTTTCAAAGATTATTCATGCCAGGGTGGTCGAAATCGTCGAACAGGTCTACGTGGAAATCAAAAATTACGGCCACGAAGAGCAAAAGAAAAAGTTGATTGCCGGTATCGTATTAACCGGTGGTGGTAGCCAGCTAAAGCACCTTAAGCAGTTGGTAGAGTACATCACAGGGATGGACACCAGAATTGGTTACCCCAATGAACACTTGGCAGGAGATTCTGACGATGAAATTGCCAGCCCATTATATGCAACTGCCGTTGGTTTGTTGATGAACGCCGTGCAGACTGACCATAAAAAGAACCAAACCGAACCTGTTGTAGAAATGCAGGAAGCTGAAAAGGTCTTGGTTACCGAAGAAGCCCAAACAATGGGCAACACAGTTCAGGTCAAAGAGCGCAAAACCATTTTTGACAAATGGTCAGAAAAACTTAAGGACTTTTTGGACAACGCAGAATAAACAAGATAAAACACACCCACTAATAACAACAGTACCATGAGTAAGAACAGTGAATTTGACAATATTGCATTCGATTTGCCAAAGAACAAAAGTAACGTGATTAAGGTCATTGGTGTAGGTGGTGGTGGTAGCAATGCCATCAATCACATGTACCAGGCAGGAATCAACGCAGTTGATTTTGTTATCTGTAATCCCGATTCCCAAGCGTTGGAGAACAGTTCGGTACCCAATAAAATTCAGCTTGGGGTTTCCCTTACTGAAGGCTTGGGTGCAGGGGCTAATCCTGAGGTAGGTGAACAAGCGGCCCTAGAGAGCATGGAAGACCTAAAAGTAATGCTAGAGAGCACCACGAAGATGGCTTTTATTACGGCAGGAATGGGAGGCGGTACAGGTACTGGTGCAGCCCCTGTAATAGCCAAAGTTGCCCGTGAATTGGATATTCTCACCGTAGGTATTGTGACCATTCCTTTTCAGTTTGAAGGGGCGATGCGAAACAAGCAAGCCCAATTGGGTATTGAGAAGCTTCGTTCCAATGTTGATTCGTTGATTGTAATCAACAACAATAAGTTACGTGAGGTTTATGGTAATCTTGGCTTTAAAGCAGGGTTCTCAAAGGCTGATGAGGTTTTGGCAACGGCAGCACGGGGTATTGCTGAGGTCATTACCCATCACTATACCCAAAACATTGACCTTAGGGATGCCAAGACGGTATTATCAGATAGTGGCACGGCAATTATGGGTTCTGCAACAGCAGCTGGTTCTGGTAGGGCCAATGAGGCAATTACCAAAGCATTGGATTCACCGCTGTTGAATGATAATAAAATTACTGGGGCTAAAAATGTATTGTTACTAATTGTATCAGGAGGTCAAGAGATTACGATAGATGAGATTGGTGAAATCAATGATTACATTCAGATTGAAGCAGGGCACGGTGCCAATATTATTATGGGGGTAGGCGAAGACGAAAACCTTGGTGATGCCATTGCCGTTACTGTAATAGCCACAGGTTTTGCTGTTGACCAACAAGACGAAATTGTCAATACAGAATCGAAGAAAATCATCCATACCCTTGAAGATGAGCAAAAAGCGGTTCAAGATTTAAGTGCTGAACAGACTTCAGTGTCAAAGCCCAGTTTTGAAACGCCGGTTCAAGACGAACCTATAATTAAACATACCTTGGAAGAGGAGCCCGAAGAACCTGAGTCTGATTTGATTCCTACGTCCAATTACATTAGAAATTTCAATGTTTTTTATGAGGAGGTCATTCCAGAACCAGTGCAGGAAGTTATTGCGACCACAACCGAAGATGACGACTTCATTATCATAGAAGCAAAAGATATTATTAATGAAATGGAAGTCATTGATGCCGAAGTGGTTTCACCAGTAAAAGAGGAGGAAGACCAATTTACATTGAGCTTCGATATGCCTTTGAATGAGTTGAAGGAGGACAAGCCTTCTGAGAATACGGTCACCTTTGAATTGGATGCTGAGGTCAAAGAGATGGAGGTTCAGGAATTTGTTGAGGTTAGTCCTGTACTGGATTACAATTTAGATGGAGAGACCCGTTACAATCTTGAGGAATATATGGAATTGGAAACCCAGCTTACGGGTGCGCGCTCAGTAGCTGAAACCCATGAACCAAAACTGGTAGAGAATGAATTGGTATTTGAAAAGAAAACCATTAAGACCGAAGCTTCGGCTGAAGGTGAGCAAGGTTCCGATGGCAATGTAGACCCCTTTAATAACTCTATAGGCGATTTACTTAAAGAAAGGGCAGAAGAGCGTAAGCGCAAGCTCAAGAATTTCAACTACACGTTTAAGAACAATAGAAAAAGTGTAGACGACCTTGAAAAAGAGCCCGCATACAAAAGGCAGAGCGTTGACCTTGACGAGAACCCCAAAGAACAGAAAGTATCAAGAATGAGTTTGGGTGAGGACAGTAACGATGAAATCCAGTTACGTTCAAACAACTCATTTCTTCACGATAATGTTGATTAGTAGTGTTTAGTTTGTTTCCATTTTAATGGAACGTTTAGCCCCGGAAATAGGTCACTGTTTCCGGGTTTTTTTATAGATATTGCCTGTTTCTTTTTAAGGTATGGGATGTGAATATGGAGTTATTTAGGCAGAGCTAAAGAACCAAAAATCATAAAATTCTTTCTTATCTTCGCAGCCCTTAAATGTTATAAATTATGGGACTTCAAGAAAGTGTAATGACTGAGTTAAAGGCTGCAATGAAAGCTAAGGACACTGTGGCTTTGGAAGCATTGCGCGCCATTAAATCGGCTATTTTATTGGCACAGACTGAAAAGGGCGGGGGTAATGGACTTTCTGAGGAAGATGAAATCAAGTTGGTGCAAAAACTGGTCAAACAACGTAAAGACAGTGCTACCATATTTAATGAGCAAGGTCGCAATGATTTGGCTGAACCAGAACTGGCTCAGGTTGCAGTAATTGAAAAGTTTCTACCAGAGCAGTTGACCGAGGAGGAGATTGAAAAAGTAGTGGTACAGACCATTGACGCTGTTGGTGCGGCAGGCATGAAAGATATGGGCAAGGTAATGGGCATTGTATCAAAAGAATTGGCGGGTCAAGCCGATGGTAAAACGATTTCAACCATAGTTAAGGCAAAATTGAGTTAGTCTACAGTTTTCTTGAACAAGAAGG
>CAYNUM010000316.1:0-3855 GCA_964400025.1 uncultured Croceivirga sp. | reverse complement strand
CAGTTGACCAAAGCCGAAGAAGAGGTGATGCAAATATTATGGAAGCTCAAAAAAGCGAATGTAGCTTCAATCATTGAAGAACTTGCCGAACCAAAGCCCGCTTACAATACTATATCGACCATTGTTCGAATTCTCGAGGATAAAGGTTTTGTGAATCATGAAAAAGTTGGCAAAGGGCACCGCTATTACCCATTGGTCAAAAAATCGGATTATAGCAACCAGTCGATAAGCAAATTGGTAAACGGATACTTTCAGGGTTCTTTTCAGAGTATGGTGTCTTTCTTCATGAAAAAGAATGATATCAGCATGAAGGAGTTGGAGGAGATTTTGGAAAAAATTAAAAACGAAGAGGAATGATACGGTATATTTTGGAGACCATAATATTTCAGTTGGTTTTTTTATTGGTCTATGACATGTTTTTAAAAAAAGAAACTTTTTTTCAGTGGAATCGGGCCTACCTGCTCATCACTTTTGCGATGTCATTGACTTTTCCATTTGTTCAAATAGAAGCACTGAAGACCACAATTTCTAGGGAAGCTATTTTTTATCCTGAGTTTTTATGGCAGAACAATTTGCTTACTGTTACCACTGAAAAACAAACGGGGAGCTTTTGGAATTTCTTGAGCATTTATGAATGGCTTTTCGCTTTTGGCGCGTTACTAATGCTTTTTTGGTTTGGGCTGAAGTTATATCACATTCAAAGCTTGAGAAAAAAAGGAGTGGTAACCTATTATTCTGATTTCACCAAAGTAGTAATGAAGGAAAGTTCAAACGTCTTTTCCTTTTTCAAACAGATTTTTGTGGGTGATGGCATCGCAGAAGACCGAATGCCACATATTATGCCCCATGAGATGGTGCACATCAAACAATGGCATACCATCGATTTGCTCTTTTTTGAATTGGCCCGCATATGTTTTTGGTGCAATCCGTTGGTCTACGTTTACCAAAATCGAATGGCGGAGCTACATGAGTACATAGCCGATTCAAAAGTGGTCAAAGAAAATAGAAATACGCAGTACCAATTACTGCTGTCAGAAGTCTTTCAAACTCAAAATCTGAGTTTTGTCAATCAATTTTTTAAAAAATCATTAATCAAAAAACGAATAGTCATGTTAAAAAAGGAAAAATCAAGTCAATTCAAGATGTTTAAATACCTCACCCTACTTCCAGCATTAGTGTTGATGCTATTTTATACTTCTTGTGAAACCGAAGAAAAAAAGACCGAAAACGTAGAATCGACTGAATTAAATACTGTTTTGAAAACAGACTTGGTGCCCTTTATGCAAGTGGAGGATGTGCCCATTTTCCCTGGCTGTGAAAACTCCGAAGACCCAAGGGCTTGTTTCATTGAAAAAATTCAAGAACACGTTCGAAAAAACTTTAATTACCCCAAAGAAGCCGAAGATTTGGGTATTCAAGGAAGGGTTGCAGTAATGTTTACCATCGATGAGAATGGTGATATTATTGATGTTCAAAAACGGGGCCCTCACCAACTATTGGAAAATGAAGTAGATCGCATTATTCAACGTTTGCCTAAAATGGGCCCGGCAACGCATAAAGGTAAAGTGGTCAAGGTACCTTTCTCTTTACCCATTGTCTTTAAATTACAATAACCTTTTTTCTAAATTATCGTAATTTCAACCCAAACTAGGGGCCGTATGCGACGATGGTGGTTCTTGGGGTTACTACTCTTTTTTACTTCATGCCAGTATTTCTTGTCTAAAGAGGAGCAAACCCAAAGATTGGTAAATGAGAGACTGATGACTATTGACTGGAATGATGTCCATCAATATCCCCTATTCGAAGAATGCGACGAGATGGCCTCAAAACCGGTACAACGAGACTGTTTTGAACAAGAAATGCTCAAACGTTTTGTGATGGCTTTTAGTGATACCGTTTATGAGGTTGAACAAGAAATCAAGGATACCCTTTTTGTTGATTTTGAAGTAGATGAAGACGGTTTTGTCAATATAACAGCTATAGAGGAAAATAACGCTATAGAGCAGGTAGTTCCGGGCTTTCGCGACGAAATTCGAAAACGCTTCAGAGACTTAACCGTTATTCCCGCACAAAAGGAGGGAATCAATGTAAAAATAAAATTTCGATTACCAATTGTTCTAAATACTGATGGATAAATTGGCAAAGGAAAAAATCATATTGGGCATTGATCCCGGAACCCAAATAATGGGTTTTGGTATCATTAAAGTGGTCAATAAGAAAATGCAATTCGTTCAGATGAATGAATTGCTCCTAAAGAAATACGATGACCCCTATACCAAACTCAAACTTATTTTTGAACGTACGTTGCAGCTTATAGATACGTATCACCCTGATGAGATTGCCATTGAAGCTCCTTTTTATGGCAAAAATGTACAGTCGATGCTCAAATTGGGTCGTGCTCAGGGCGTGGCCATGGCCGCTGGCCTATCTCGGCAAATTCCCATTACCGAGTACCTTCCCAAAAAGATTAAAATGGCCATTACGGGCAATGGTAATGCAAGCAAAGAGCAAGTAGCAAAAATGCTGCAAGGCCTATTGAACCTAAAGGCCTTACCTAAAAACTTGGATAGTACCGATGGATTGGCAGCTGCCGTCTGTCATTATTATAATGAAGGCCGTGTTGATGTCGGCGTCAAGTATTCTGGGTGGGAGGCCTTTGTAAAACAAAATCCCAAAAAATTGGGGTAAATGGCAGGTATCTACATTCATATTCCATTTTGCAAGCAAGCTTGCCACTACTGTGATTTTCATTTTTCGACAAGTTTAAAGAAGAAAGACGAATTGTTATTGGCCATGCACAGAGAACTACAACTTCGAAAGCATGAGCTTGGCGATGAAATGGTAGAGACCATTTATTTTGGGGGCGGTACACCCTCAATGCTAAATATTGAAGAGCTCAATGGAATTTTGACCACGCTAGATTCCAATTTTAGGGTAATTCAAAATCCAGAAGTGACTTTAGAGGCAAATCCTGACGATTTAATATTCCTTCAAGACAAGTCAAAATCGGTTTTTGAAGACTATTTGGAAATCGGTATTAATCGCCTAAGTATTGGTATTCAATCATTTTTTGAGGAAGATTTGAAATTGATGAATCGTGCACATACATCGAGAGAAGCTGAAACCTGTATAACCGAAGCTCGAGCACATTTTGAAGATGTTTCGATAGACTTGATTTACGGAATTCCGGGATTGAGTGATGAAAGATGGCTTGGCAATATCGAAAAGGCGCTATCATTTGATGTTCCCCATATTTCAAGTTATGCGTTGACCGTTGAGCCTAAAACTGCCTTAAAAAAGTTTATTGAAAAGGGGCTTGTCTCTCAAATTGATGATGTTCAAGCTCAACGGCAGTTCAATCAATTGGTCACTGAATTGGAAAAAGAAAACTTTGTCAACTACGAAATTTCAAATTTTGGAAAGCCAGGTTTTTTTTCAGAAAACAACACGGCCTATTGGAAGGGGAAACCCTATTTGGGCATTGGTCCATCGGCGCATAGCTATGATGGCGAAAACCGGGGGTGGAATGTAAGGAACAACAGTAAATATATATCGGCTCTAAGTGAAGATAGGCTGCCAATTGAATATGAAACTTTGTCGAAAATTGATAGGTATAATGAATTTGTGATGACTGGCCTAAGAACAATTTGGGGGGTTCCATTGAAAAAAGTGGCTATAGATTTTGGTCAAAATTTTCGGATGTATCTCGAGAAACAGGCGGAAAAGTATATCAAAGCGCATTTACTCTACATCGACAATGATACCTTGTTGACTTCTAAAAAAGGAAAGTTTTTAGTTGACGGTATGGCCGCTGATCTCTTTATGTTGAATTTAAAAGAGTAAATTGTTGGTCTA
>CAYNUM010000315.1:0-3856 GCA_964400025.1 uncultured Croceivirga sp. | reverse complement strand
AAATACCGGGAATACCTTGAATGCCCTGTTGGGTATACATGTTATCATAAATGACAATCGCATCATCCTGAGTATAATCATGAAAGAGTGTATTGCTATATAAGGCAAAACTAAAAATCAGGATGAGCCAACAATGCAATTTCTGATTGTTGAGAAAAGAAACTTTCGTAGAAGTACTTTCTTTTGGAGTAGGAGTGGAAAGTCCTTTTTTATTGCCCTTCTTTTTTTTAGATGATTTAGCCATATAGTGGAATTGCCGATTTTTGTGAAATGTTTTTTTTAAACAACCTGAACCTTTTTTTGTCTAGGTGAGTTCTGAGGTGATTCTACTTCTGGGCCCTTCCTTAACCTCCTCAGTCATGAATTGATTAGCGCAAAACCTTTCGTTACGCTATACCTCTGGTTGCCCTTTTTCAACCCCCATGGGCACAAGAACACGAGAAATGAAATTAAGTCAAACATTTGACAACAGTTCATTTAAAAATGATCAGATTTTTGAAGTTAAATTCACAAAAATTCTGATTTAAGCAATTATCCCTTTCTAGACGTAGCACCTCTCGAAATTCTATAAATTTTGACCCTGTTTTTTAATTTTTATTTCTTTGATATGAATTAGGAATTGAAAACCCTCAATTCTCAGAAAATAAAATTATACGATTCTTTAATCAAACAGTTTTGTAAACCTGCCCAAAATATTGAAATTTTCAAGGAATTGAAAATGTTTTGAAAATTCCCTTATAGGCTGAGCATCTAGAATGAATTTAAGGTATTAGCTGACTTTGATTTTCTAATAGAAGAGAATGCTTGCTTACAATTCTTACCTAAACTTTGATTTTAAGATTTTGAAATTGAACGCGTTGCTCATAAAGGCTTTGAGAGTAATTTCTGAAAAAATAGGTCAATTTGATAACAATTTTATATTTTAGAGGAATAACATATGTTTGGAGGGAATGTGTGATAAGAAGAAGTAGGATTGAAATAATTGTTTTTTTCGCATAAACAAACCAGAAAACCATGAAAACAAACGAAGCCATGACTCGCGAAGTCGGTAAAAAATTGTATATCGAACGATTTGGTCAGGAAGAATACGACAAGCGCATAGGTAGTATTTTACCGCCGGAAGAAGATCCTCGCCTTTGGCCAATTTCGCGCCGTATCAAAGAGTGGTTCCGTTTCCATTATTGGCTACTCCGTTTTACTTTTCTCTTCTCTTTAGGAACGGTTATTTTTGGACGCCGAATGACGCATACAGTTGGTATTGCGGGCAAAGGTAGATTTTCAGTTGTTCCTGATCCAAAGTTTGTTGGCCTTCCTTTGTTTGAAGCCGGCAAAGAATTCAATATTACAGTTCGTCAGGCAGATGCATCCTATTTTGATAATGCTGCCTGCGTAGTCCGGTCTTGCAGTGTCAAATTTTTTGATGATTCAGGAAAGAATATTTTAGATGTTTTGATGAATAGTGGAGCAACGGCGATCCTGTGGAATATTCCCAGTTTTTTGCGACTGACAGGGATTCGAAAAATAGGAGAGACCTCTGAAAACCTGGAAAACTTTTTTAAAACAGATCCTCTGGCTACAGAATTGGTTAAAGACAATATGTATCGCATCGATACACTTAGCGATCTGGCCTATTATTCCAAGATTCGATTTTTGGTTAAAGATGATCAGGGTAAAACAATTGCCTGCCAATTTCGATGTGTACCTAACAAACCTGCTCCGGAAGGACGAATATCAGTTGAAGTAATTAATAAAGAAGGCAATTGGCGTCGTGGTAGATTTGCTGATGATGATCGTCCCTGGAACTATTTACATCAGGAATATGAAGAACGAATTGCCAAAGGTCCGGTCGAGTATATTTTACAGGTTCAACAAAAAGAAGTTTTGCCTGAGCACCATTCGTTTTCACGAGATATGTACTATTGTAATGCTAAGTGGACAGAACCCTGGCACGACATCGGAACCATAAGTGTACGTGAATTGATTGATGGTGCGGCAGCCCGGAGTTTGTCTTTCAATATTGCACATCGTCCTCATTGGATGAAACTGCCAAAATCATATAGCATTGATGATTATTGTTCGATTGCTGCATTCCGAACTAAAGTGTACCCGAGAATTCAGCCATTGCGTCATTTTTCATATGCGGTAAAAAAATTGTTTGGCAAAGCTTATCATTATAATCACAAAACGGATACCCCTCCAACTTCGGATGGAACCAGCCGTGTAAAATAAAAACCTTCATTTTCAAACCTTCTGACTTATGAATTTTCACACTAAAGTATTATTTAAGCTGGTCAAAAAAGGAGTCTCCGAATTCGAGCCTACTTCTCCTTCCGAAATACCTGCGCCAAGTATAGAGGCAAATGAAAACTTGCCTTTGATGAAAGTGGATTATACCAGCCCTAACATTATCGTACCTAAAAAAGATGAAGATATGCCGGGCCGGCCTTTTTATGCCAAAGCTATTATCCGCCTAAATAATCGTTTTAGTCCATTTAGAGATTATTCCAAGCAATGGGATTCTTTAGAACAAGGACAAAAATCTTTAAACAACGTTTTTGGAAGCTATCTTCCCAAAAATAAGATTGATTGGAACGGACATGACCCTACGGGGGACCGCGCTATGGAATGGTGGGGGCTTTGTGGTTTTGGAGCATTGGAACTAAAGGTCTTGAATGAGGCTGATGCTAAAAAAGAAACCGTAGGAGATCGGACTCCTCAATATGTTTCTACTTATGGATTTTTAGGTGACTTTGAAGTTAGGAAAGGTTTGGCTAGATACGGAGGTGATGCTTATTATGATAAGGATGGAAAAATCATCAAGATAAAGTTGCATGGAAAAGATGTGTTGCCAAACGAAGGCCAAGCTTGGGAATATGCTAAATTTGTCTATCGTTCTTCGAGCTTTGTTTGGACTACAGTTTATCATCACCTATTTAAGAGCCATTATACCGTTTCTAATATTCCTTCGATTGCGACTTATTCGAACCTCGGAACAGAGCATCCGCTTCGAGAGTTTCTCAAACCCTTTTTGTTTAGAACAGCGGGAATCAATAATGCCAGTTGCGATACACTTTTACCTAAAGGATCAATCATCCATCGTGCAACCGGATTTACCTGGGATTCAATGCATGAGATTTATAAAACGATGCTTACATCGGGTAAGTTTTTACCTTTTCCAGAACAACTAAAACGATCAGGAGTAGCCAACCATATGCAAAATGGTGGAGCCAATATTCTCAATAATGCTACGGATGGCATGGCTTTCTGGAATGTGGTCAATAATTTTGCCTCTGATGTAGTCAAGAATTCGCCAGCCTTTGAAAAAGCTTTAAAACACGATGCAACCAAGCGATGGTGGGAACAAATAAATGCTTTATCCAACGATGAAGTAGGTGGCTTTGGTAGCGATGGGCTTACTGCTTATCTTACCGAGTTTTTATTTACAGTTTCCGGATACCATAGTTTTGTTGGACATGTGGCTCCTTTCGTTAAAAATCCAGCTGTAGTGAGTGGTAAATTGTATCCAAATGTTGCCGTGGCTGATCAACAAACCAGCCAACAGATTTCGGTAGTGGCCAGTATCACAGGTTTGGAAATGCCCAATTTACTCGGCAATTTCAAACACTTAATGCCAGATACCAACACTCGGGAAAGTTTGATCAAATTTCAAAATAACCTGAAAAACCTGAATTCGGATATATTGGAACGAAATAGCAAAAGAGACATTCCTCTACATGCTTTTATTCCAGATAAGATGTCTTTAGGCGTTTCAATATGATTTGTTTGGTAGACGGTCAACGGTAACGGTGCATCGGTAATAATTTGAACCGTACACCACATGAACCGTAAACCGCAG
>CAYNUM010000314.1:0-3880 GCA_964400025.1 uncultured Croceivirga sp. | reverse complement strand
CAATTATTTGCAAGTAGGGGTTATGCCACCTTACAGGTGAACTTTAGGGTCTCCGGAGGCTATGGCCGCGAGTTCTTGGAATCTGGTTTTAAACAAGTTGGACGTAAGGCAATGGATGATGTTGAAGACGGTTTGCAATACGTCATTGACCAGGGTTGGGTCGATGCAGAAAAAGCTGCTATTTATGGTGGTAGTCATGGGGGATATGCTGTTTTGCGTGGTTTAACAAAGACACCAGACCTTTATGCCTGTGGTGTGGATTATGTGGGAGTTTCCAATCTTTTTACGTTCATGAATACAATACCGGCGTATTGGAAGCCGTATTTGAAAATTATCAAAGAGATTTGGTATGATGAAGATGTCGCTGAAGAGAAAGCGATTATGGAAGAGGTCTCTCCGGTTTTTCATATCGATAAAATCAAAAAACCCCTATTTGTGGTTCAGGGTGCAAATGACCCAAGGGTGAATATCGATGAATCTGACCAAATAGTGGAAGGTTTACGCAAGAAGGGGGTTGATGTGCCCTATATGGTGCGTTATGATGAAGGTCATGGTTTTGGTAAAGAAGAAAATAGAATAGCCTTGTACAAGGCTATGATGGGCTTTTACGCGAAGCATCTAAAAGGTGATTTGTTGGAAAAACCAATCAAAGGCTAACTTTTCAAAAATAGAATTCACCACAAAGGGGGCAATTTTGCCCCCTTTTTTTATTTCATTGATTAATCCATTTACCGTTCGGTTACTTGCCCTTACCGCTCGTCATATATTCATTTCAATTGCTTAGGGTGTGATATACATTTGTTTTGTAATTAAAACGGACAGCATGATAACTGTAGTAAAAATATTGGTAAGTCTCTTGTTGAGCATTTTCCTTTAGTCAATCATCACGACGAACAGCTAGGATTAAGAACACTTTTTAATAATAGATGAGTCTGGTTAATCAAAAAGAATCAAGAAAACTATTGAATTATGATGAACAATGAAGCTTTTGCCAGTGCGTTTGCTGGTATTTTATTCGGATTCTCCGCGCTATCAATTCTAAATGATGGGCAGGTTAAGTTCCATGCAGTATTATTAATTATCGCTGCGGTTCTTATGTTCATTCATGCTTGTCGTATTCATAAAAAGCAATCAAACTGTAAAACGAAATAAAATGAAATTAACAATAACTGAATCACTTTATATTGCGGGTGCCATTCTATTGAGTTCCGCAATAATTTCACAATTCCAGCATGCACAGTTAATAACCTCCACATTACTGGTGGTTGTATCCATGTTTTTGTTGGTATGGGGCTATCAAAAAGACAAAGCAAAACTTAAGTGCGCCGTTACATCTAAAAACAAGCGAAAAAAGCTCTTTGTTTCAATAGCTGTTATGGCTGTTTTTGGGGCTCTGGGCTTTACGATAGGGAGACTTATTTATCTTTGGGCACATATCTAGTAGTAACACTTTTGTTCCATGGGTTTCTTTGAAAAGAACAGGAATTTAGTTTTTTGGAGCCTACAATTTTTGGGATGGGGATTTATACAATCCCTTTCACTATTTGTCCTAAAAAAGGTGGGAGTTGAATTCATTGTTTATTCCATTGTTTTCGGTCTGGCGATAAGTATTGGAACCACTTCGTTACTTCGTTGGTACTTAAAAAGGAATATAGATTTTGAATCTTTCAAAGTATCCGACCTAGTCAAAATAGGCATATCCTTTTTGGTGGCATGTGTTCTTTTTGGTGGGTTGAATTTTTCATTCGGTTACCTATATGCCAAATACGGGCCTGAACTTTCAAAAGAACATATTGAATTGTTCAAAATGTATGACGGTTTTTGGGTGCAGGCCATTAATTCCCTTTTTATGATTGGGGCATGGTTGGTGACTTATTTGGTGATTAAGTTACTGCTTAAACTCAATCGAGACCGTATTGATCGTTTGGAATTGAATACGAACCTAAAACAGGCCCAGCTAAATACCCTAAAAGGTCAAATTAACCCGCATTTCATGTTCAATAGTTTGAACAATATTCGGGGCTTGATGCTAGAAGACGTTGAAAAGTCACGAGAGATGCTAACAAAACTTTCGGAAATGTTGCGGTACTCCTTGACAAAGAATAACATCAATTCAATTCCATTGGAAGAAGAAATTGAAATGGTCGACAATTACATTGCGCTGTCTAAAATTCAATTTGAAGACCGGTTGAAATTTGCCAAAAATGTGGATAAGCAAACCGAGCAACTACATATACCCCCAATGTTAATTCAGCTATTGGTAGAAAATGCGGCGAAGCACGGCATTTCCAATCTTAAAGAAGGTGGTGAAATTTCATTGAACACAAGAAAAAATGGAGAACACCTTTGTATTGAAGTGAAAAATTCAGGGAAATTGAAAATTTCAAGAGATTCAACTCAATTAGGCCTCGAGAATATAAAACAGCGCTTACGGTTGCTTTATGGTGAAAAAGCATCCTTCAATCTGTCCGAGCTTGACAATGAAGTTTTAGCGGCAATAAAAATTCCTCTGCTATGACTATAAAAGCCGTTATAGTAGAAGATTCACGGTTGGCCAGAAATGAACTTAAAGAGCTGTTAAAATCTCATGATGAAATTGAGGTTTTGGGCGAAGCTGAAAACGTTGATATGGGGTTTAAGCTCATTCAAGATTCGAAGCCAGACCTCTTGTTTTTGGATATCAACATGCCTGAAAAAGATGGATTTGAATTGTTGGAGATGCTTGACGAAGTTCCAATCACCATTTTTACCACGGCCTTTGATGAATATGCCATAAAATCTTTTGAGTACAATGCACTTGACTATTTGCTAAAGCCCATAAATCAAAAACGTTTTGACCAATCGCTTGAAAAGGCAAAGGCCAAACTGGGTGAAAAACAAGATGCGAACCCATCGAAGCGCCTGACATTATCCAGTCAAATTTTTATCAAGGATGGAGAACATTGTTGGTTGGTGAAAATCGAGGAAATATCACATTTCGAAATCGTTGGCAATTATTCAAGGGTATTTTTTGGTGATGAAAAACCAATGCTCTACAAGTCATTGAACCAAATAGAAGACAAGTTGCCCGACGATAATTTCTTTAGGGCCAATCGGCAACAAATTGTCAATACCAACTATATTTCAAATGTGGTTCCTTGGTTCAATGGAAAATTGAAATTGACCATGCAAAATGGTGATGAAGTAGAAGTCTCACGTAGGCAATCCTATCTTTTTAAGGATAAGATGAGCTTTTAGAAACATTCACTACATATGTCGCGATTATCATATCATTGATAGAAATATGAACATCATGCATGCCAGTCTTGGTAACGGTATGGGTAAAACTAAATCCATCAGCGTTCTTTATTAGGGTAGGGGTTGAACTCATTTGTGCATCCCCTTTGACCAGGATTAACTCCAAAGACGGATTGTCAATGGTTTCTATTGTTGTGAGCTCAAAATTCAACGGGATATTTGTATTGGTTTCTAAAAACATTTGAGCGGGTTCTTTCGGAATTAGTTTGTGTTCAAAGGCCGCTTTATACACCAATGGCCCATCCAGAAAATCTTGAAAATCATATGGTTTTGAGATTAAAAGCCATTTTGTGTCGATGGGGTAGTGATTTTTAGAATATAGTTCTGGCGAAGCAAGAAAATAGGCATCGCGGTATTCAAACTTAAACGAGGGTATATCATTATCCAATAGTATTTTGCCGGACGACCAAGTTGCATCACATAAGTACCATTTGTCATCAAGTTTGATGGCATTCCACGAATGGTTGGGTAGACTCTCCGTCGTAAGTTCTGTGTTTGCCGTTCGCGCAAAGCCATTGACTATTTCACACTCAAGGTCAGCAAGGGTAGCCATTTGTTTTACAAGGTAGGCATAGCCAGTACA
>CAYNUM010000313.1:0-3923 GCA_964400025.1 uncultured Croceivirga sp. | reverse complement strand
TACCGACACGTGCGCCCACCCCGACATTCACTCGATTGTCAATAAAGAAATCAAACTCACCATCGGGATATACTGAAAACGTTATGCCGTTTTCATTAAAAATAAATGAGTTGCCATTACGATAATTAAATACCGACGTCTCACTTGTAGTTGCAGCATGGATACCCGTTCCGAACACCAACGCTGCGATTAAGAGTACTAACTTTTTCATACTGTTTAATTTTAATTCCAGGTGCAACTATTTACATCCCACCCAACTAATACCAAACAGCGTGCCAAAAATTAAATTTTAATATAATATTTTGATATTCATATGTTTATGAATTGTTATTGCAGTCAAGGCACTTATTTGAAGTGTTCGAAGCTGTATTTAATTTAGAAAAAAAACCTTAAAATTTTAAAGATAAAACTAGCGGTTTAGGTGTTGTTTCAAGCGTTCTTGAATAAAATATTGCCAACCCCCTAAACAGCTTTCCCTTCTAAACTCGGGAATATCATCGGAAAAATCTTCCAATACCGTTGCAGTGACCGTTAGTAGTGTTTGTTCTTTGTTTGTTTCGAGCTCAAAGGCAACGGTGCATAAACCTGGGTAACCTTTATAGTGCCACTCTTGTACCATAAACTGCTGCTCAATGATTTCCAATATTTTCCAATAGTGAGGAAAAACCCGTTCCCCTGAGGTAACATCGAAATTGGTTTCAAAACCTACCTTGGCCTCAAAAGTGGAAATGTTTGGAAAGAACCACTGAACCATTTCTTCCAAGGTGGTCAATGCACTCCAAACCCTATATCTAGAAGTATTGTAGGCTTGTTTTACTATGACTGGTGGTTCTGTAGTTTTCATGGGAACGATTTGACTTAAAGGTAGGATTTTATGAAATTCCTGACCAAATGCCCTTGATGGGTGTCAATGGCTAAGTACAAAGAGTTCCCATATACTTAAAATATGACCCTGTAAAGGCCTAAAGACTGCCAAACTCTACGTATTCAAATTGGGGCGAAGATTCAAATAGATGACGTAGGAGGGAAGCATGCCCGTTACCCATTATCACCAAGATTCGGTCGTCAGGTCCCTCAGTGATGCCAACCAATTTGGAAAAAATACGCAGATTTCGATTGTACCACCAGATAGATAAATTGTCTGCGGCTTGGTCTTCAATCTTTCCCATATTACCGGTTAGGTAAAGCCCATAGTTGGCTAAGTGGTTTTCTCGAGAATTCAAGTATTTGAAATAGTCCAATAAGTGCATTTTGGGTACAATCTTGTCATCATAATTCAACCACTTTTTAGCCAAATCCCAGTAAGGGTCAGGGGCATCCCAATCAATTTTATCTACTAATGATGCCGCAAGAACAGAATCTTTTTTTCTTAGGTCATAGGAAAGGGAATTAGCATCAATGGCGTAAAGTGTATCCAGTGCCATATCTTTTGCTAATCGCATGCCAAGGGTATAGCGTTCGTCTCTCTTATCTGAATGTTCCCCGCTTTTGTATTGCGTAAATTTTTCCATGGTGCTCCATGTTGGGCGAGCTTCTATGGCAATTTTAGAAGGGTTGAATTTTTTGATATAGCGAATCAAATCTTCCAATTCAGACCTTTTAGGTTCCTTTAATACGTCCACTTGGTCTTCTTCGGCAGTTTTGTGGGTATCCAACCCTGGATATTGAAAATGAAAAGTACCTACCACCAATACTTTGGCGCGGTCTTTTGGATAAAAGTCGTTGGGGCCTTTAATAGTATCCAGTACCGAAACGGTCTCTTGGGTATTAACTTCCGAAGAGTTCTTTTTAGTGCAACTGGTTAGAACGGCTAGCACCATTGCAATAGCAAATAATCCAATATTTTCATGAGTTAGTCTGTTTCAACTAAAGATGAAATACGTGGTTATATGTTACAGTTTCGACAAACGAAATAGAACTACTTTATTGAGTTAGGGGCATAGTTTGAGTTGATTCTAGTCTTTAAGAATTAAAGAAGCTTCTCCCTTCAGGATTCGTGTGGAAGAAAGAACATCATGAATACCGTATTCTGTTCCATATAGATATGATAATGGGTCTAAAGGAATCAATCTTAGTATTGACCGTAGAAAAATCCTGAGTTTTGAGGCCCTTCTTCCTTCATTATTTACTACCCTTGTTTTGGTTAATTTCTTGCCTAAAGTTTGACCGGTAATTACTTCACATAAAAAGTAGTAAAGAAAACAAATGACGTAATAAAGAATAGGAGAGGTAGTAACCTCTTGAAAAATTGCTAAAACAGTCAGGGCGATAATTAGAATTATTGTCTGATCGACAAGATAATTTGTCGCTCTTATACCTTTGTCAATTCCCTTCATAAAGCAATGTTATTTCACATCCTCATAATTTCTCCCTCAAATACTTGGCCGTAAAAGACTCCTTGCTTTTCACCACTTCTTCAGGTGTTCCTTCGGCCAGTAAGTGCCCACCATTTTCACCACCGTCGGGGCCTAAATCAATAATGTAATCTGCACATTTAATCAACTCGATATTATGTTCAATGACAACGATTGAATGCCCTTTTGAGATTAATTCGTCGAATGATTTTAATAGCTTCTTGATGTCGTGAAAATGGAGCCCTGTTGTTGGTTCATCAAAGATGAATAGTGCTTTTTCTTTGGTATTTCCCTTTACCAAAAAGGAGGCTAATTTGATACGTTGGGCTTCTCCGCCCGATAGGGTAGAGGAACTCTGCCCCAAAGTGACATACCCCAGACCAACATCCTGAAGGGGCTTTAACTTTTGAACAATTTTGGTTTGACCGTAGGTTTCAAAATGAACAATAGCATCATCAATGGTCAAGTTCAAAATGTCATTGATATTCTTACCTTCAAATTGTACCTCGAGCACCTCTTTTTTAAAGCGTTTGCCATTACAAACATCACATACCAAATGTACATCGGCCATGAACTGCATTTCCACTGTGATTACCCCTTCGCCTTTGCATTTTTCGCAGCGCCCTCCATCTACGTTAAAGGAAAAGTGCTTCGCCTGGTACCCACGTATTTTACTCAGCTTTTGCGCAGCAAATAATGCCCGAATGTCATCATAGGCTTTGATGTAGGTGACCGGGTTAGAGCGTGAGCTGCGCCCTATCGGGTTTTGGTCGACAAACTCAACGTGCTTTAATTGCGCATATTTTCCCTCGAGTTTGGTGAATTGCCCGGCTTTTTCACCATACCCGCCGACTTCTTTCAATATGGCAGGATACAGCAATTTCTTGACCAAGGTACTCTTTCCACTGCCTGAAACCCCGGTGACGACGGTTAACATATTTAATGGAAAGGTGACATCTATATTCTTTAGGTTATTCTCTCGTGCGCCCTTGATTTGAATATAGTTTTGAGAGTTGCGCCGTTCTTTGGGCACTTCAATTTCCATATCGGCATTCAAATATTTGGCGGTAAGGGTATCTTTGGTCAGTATTTCTTCGAATGTTCCAGTAGCAACTACTTTTCCTCCAAGCGTGCCGGCCTCTGGTCCAATATCAATGATTTCATCGGCAGCCCTCATGATATCTTCGTCATGCTCGACGACAATAACGGTATTGCCCAAATCCCTAAGCGATTTCAATACTTCTATCAGGTTCTCCGTATCCTTCGGATGTAGGCCGATACTCGGTTCGTCCAAAATATACATCGAACCTACCAGGCTACTGCCTAGACTGGTCGCTAGGTTGATGCGCTGGCTTTCACCACCGGATAATGTATTTGATTTTCGGTTCAGGGTGAGATAGCTCAGCCCCACCTTATCTAAAAAATCCAAACGGGTGGTAATCTCTTTGAGCAGACGTTTGGCAATGGTCTGGTCGTGTTCAGAGAGTTTCAGTTCCTCAAAAAAAGGTATCAGATTCTTGATGGGCAATTCTATCAAATCTGAAATGGACTTTCCTTGAATCTTGACAT
>CAYNUM010000312.1:0-3946 GCA_964400025.1 uncultured Croceivirga sp. | reverse complement strand
AGACTTTACCATGATTTTTTGACATGTCAATTGTACCTTGCCAATACACCAACTTTGAAGCTTCTTTGTAGCGTGCATTGGTCTTCTTGGCCTGAATGTTCTTTTGAAGAACAGTATCTGCCTCGTCCAATTCATCATTGAGAATGAACGATTCAATCGCCTTAATTTCTGCTAGCAAATCAGCTTCTTGAGCATAAGCTTGATTGTACAGAAGGAAAAGACCAATAAATAGGAGCAAATTTGATAAAAACGTTGTGGTCTCTCTATTCAATTTGTGATTGTAAGGTTTTACTTTTTTCAGAATTACTTCTGGAGAAAACGATTTTTGCATCATCTGTTTTTCCCTCTTTTAAAAAGGCGAGGCCCAGATAAGTGTTGCTTTCATCGTAGAACACGGAGTTCTTCATTTCTGAAACGGAAGTCAAATAGTTGATCGCAATCACCGTATTGTTTTTTGCCAAATGAGAGACACCCAAAAAGTAGTTTAGGGTATCATTGCTGGGTTTTTCAATTAGTAACTTCTCCCATTTTTCTATGGCTACTTCATAATTACCCTGCTTGTAATCTACCATAGCCTCATAAAAGTCATAATTGTCATTGCTGCCCATAACGGTAGGTAAACCCGGATCAGGAGAAAAGTATTCTTTATACAACCGTTCATTATGGCTGGGTCGATTTAAGAACCAAAGCCCCAGAGAGAGCAAAATGGCAACACCAGCAGCAATTCGGTAACTATTGAAATTTGATTTTTTTGATGCGCTTTGTATTTCAAAATTGCTGTGGAATTCATCAAGTTTCATTCTCAACCCTTGCTCTTCAACCACAAAAAATAGTGTTTTGAACTCCTCAAATTGACTTTGGAGTGTAGGGTCTTTTTCCAGTTTTTGATTGAAACTGATCTCCTCTTCAACCGTCATGTCGCCTAGGAGAAAGCTTTCGAACTCTTCTTGCTGCTCTTGAGATATGTATTTGGGGATGTTATTATCCATTATTTTTTATTTCGATACTAAGGGCTCGCAACTTTTCCATGCATCGGTATTTTTGGTTGCGGGCAGAGGCCGGTGCCAGATTCATCTTCTTTGAGATTTCTTCCATTGACTTTCGCTCAAAATAAAAGAACTGAAGTAATGATCTACAATTGTCTTTTAGCTGGTTCAGAGCCTTTTGAATGACTTCTAACTGAGACTCTTTGTCTCGACTTTTCTCTGCTTCTTCTGATACGATGGATAAATGGGCAAAACTTTCAGTGTTCACTGTTTTTCTGAATTTTGAAGAACGTAAAAAATCAATCCATTTATTTTTGGCTATCGAGAACAAATAGGCTTCCACGTTGCTATTTGCGGCTAGTTTATCTTCTTTAATATTTCGCCAACATGATATAAAAGCCTCCTGAAACACATCTTTGGCCTGCGCCTCATCACCACTATTCTTTAGCACATGGCTTCTAAATTTGGGAAACATATTTTGATATACCCTTTGCATCACCTTTTGGTCATTGTTTTTAAATGCCGTAGTTAGCCGATTTGCATTTTGTAAGATTTCCCCCATACCTTTCAAAAAGTACAGGTAATTTAAAGAATTTCAGGTTTTTATTGAATACCATGGTTTTAAAAAACGCGAAGTTTAAGACCGTTGGATCCATAGATTTTTCCCTGCCCATCCTCCTCCGATGATGAAAAAGAGAACCCCTGCCCATCGAATGGTGTTAAAATTTGAGGTAGGGTCTTCCATTTTGAATTCGAATAGAGTCTTTCCGTATGAATCTTCTTCGACTTCAATTTCAGAGGCTTCTTCGGGAAAATTGATAATAAAGGTTTGCTGTAGCTGTCCGCCATATTCCAAAGGACTACTGACCAACATATATTTGGTATCTGTCAGTTTCGTTAGGTTCGCATCTTTTTCATCGGTTTCAAATGACCAATTACCCCTTTTATCAATTTTACAGACTCCAAAGGCCCTTACAGTGAGCTCAAAAGACCGTTTCATATCTTCTTTTTCCAACTTGAAATCGTCTAGAAAATAGCCGGGCATACCTCGCTCAATTTCTCTTTTTAGCGCTGCCGGATTATTCCCAAAATTGCTGTTCCACATTTGCCATTGTTGAGCGTTCATTTTCATGGAAACCTTTATGGTTGCATTGCCCAACTGGTCAATGTTCATTTCAATATTTTGCGAACTCTGTTGGCTGAAACCAATAGTGTTTATGAATACTAATAGTAGGATCAATTTTGTTTTCATGGTGTTTATCTTATTGAATTATATACTTGGTTAATTATGCCGCTTTTTTGACTATAGAGGTAATCCGGTGCGCCAACAGCGACAATGCGAAGTCCTTGTTGGTTCGGTACCGCTTTACCTATCCAATTAAAGATGCCGAAGTCAGAGTATGTGATTCCAGAAATCTGATTTCCTTGTACCTGATAATCAATTGACATGCCCTGTGTACCGAATACTTGGTCAATGATTTGCATCGCTTGTTGCGCATTGTTCGCTTGCAAATCAAATATGGTAGCGGTGGTCATTTGATCAGGTGCAACGACCTGAGCTGTTATGATTGGCATTTGAGGTGAGGGCTGTTGGAGTACTTGCCACCCTTGTGGAATTTGCATTGACAGTAGGTGGTTTGGGGCTGGGGTCGGGTTTGGATTTCCACCCCCTTTGACGGGATTGTAAATCATGCCCGTTTCTTCTTGGGTCCAAGATGCGGCTATCTTATCCACTTTTTCGCGCATGAACCTATCATCCTTTAAATCCATTGAAGTGATGCCCTGTTGGTTAATAGCATGGATATCTACTATGGTGTATCTGGGATCCCCCATTTGTGCACGTTGAATAAACTCCTGTAATTGTTTTTGACCTTTTTCAAAAGCTTGGTCTGCCGTTCCGATACCTCCTAAACCTTCACCATTAATATAGGTAGCTTCTATGGCAAAATATTGACCGTTCATTCGAAAGCCTGGGTAGGCATGGCCAGGCACAAAATAGATGATTGGGTCAAGGCCAGCCGCTGACATGACGCTGGCATATAGTGTGCTTAATTCGATACAGAGTCCGGTATTTCCTGTAATTACTTCCCTAGGAAGACGAACCTGTTGTACCATGCTTTGTACATCATCTGTACTTTGTGGTATACCTTTAGTGCCGCTATATACCATGTGTGCCTTTCTGGTAGCCTCATAAATTCCCTTAAGGAACCGTACACCATCTTCTGCCTTATTTGAAACAGTAGCAGCTTCTCCTTTCAATAATTTTTCTTGAAGGTTCTGGGTATAGTATTTTACAATTGGGTCGTTCGGTGTTACGAAACAGGCAATCAAAGCATCGTTATCGAAAACATCGGCCCATCCTGATATTTCATCGGCTTTTATTCCGGTATAGACGTATTCGTTTCTATTGGTAAGTTTAAAAGCGAAATCTTCGGTGATGATATCATCTTCTTCAATTCCGTCCCAAGAAATCTCCAATTCTGCTTTTTCAACGGAAGAGGTGGTGCGTTCAGTAACATTATCGGGAAACTTCGGGTAACACGGAACTACTAATGACTGACCAGGAAATAATTGACCGGAAACTTCCAGTTCCGTCCAATCGACAAAGCCTGGAATCCGATATTTAACCGTTACATCTTCGAGAGTGTTCTTTCCTTTATTATCAATTTTCGCCTTGAACAAAAAATATTTTCCTTCAAGTGCCTCGGGGTTGGAATAGACCCTGTGTGCAGCGGGCATGATAAAATCTGCTTTTTCAATTTGTACGTCAAGATCGCCCTTGCCCTTATTGAAACTTAAGAAGCTAAGACTTAGAAGTATTAATCCAAGTGCCGCTACTATCATTGGTATTTTTAAATTTTTCATGGTGGTAGTTTTTGTGTTCTTCAATTAATTATCGAATGAAAAAACAATATGTCATCATAAATTTTTTTTGATGACAATTCATACCCTTCTACGAT
>CAYNUM010000311.1:0-3962 GCA_964400025.1 uncultured Croceivirga sp. | reverse complement strand
AATCATATGCCTATGCCGGTTTGGAAACTGGATTAAAAGACCGCGAAAGTTATGTGGTCATTCAAGACAAGATTCGCTTGATATTGACATCTCCCCTTAAAAGTGGAACTGATATTGGGCGTCATATTGACCAACATGGTGATGGCATCAAGGTAGTGGCCCTTTGGGTCGAAGATGCCAAATACGCCTATGAAACTGCTGTGGCCAGAGGCGCGAAATCATACATGGAACCGGTTGTTGAAAAAGACGAACACGGTCAGGTAGTTCGCGCCGGAATCTACACCTACGGGGAAACCGTTCACATCTTTGTAGAACGTAAAGACTACAACGGTACTTTTTTACCAGGATATAGAAAATGGGAAACACCTGATTACAATCCTGCCCCTACGGGCTTAAAATATGTTGACCATATGGTGGGCAATGTCGGTTGGGACCGCATGAACCATTGGGTTGAATTCTATGAAAATGTCATGGGCTTTAAAAACATCCTTTCGTTTGACGACGAAGACATTTCTACGGAGTACACGGCTTTGATGAGCAAGGTGATGAGCAATGGTAACGGTCGTATTAAATTCCCTATCAACGAACCAGCAGAAGGAAAGAAAAAATCACAAGTTGAAGAATATCTTGATTTTTATGAGGGTGAAGGGGTTCAACATTTGGCCGTAGCTACCGATGACATCATCAAGACCGTCCGCGATTTACGAAGCCGAGGTGTGGAGTTCTTGCGTGTTCCCGATACTTATTACGAGGTGGTCACCGACCGTGTAGGTGAAATTGATGAAGACCTTGCGCCACTAAAGGAATTGGGTATTTTGGTTGACCGCGATGACGAAGGATACCTATTGCAAATCTTTACCCGTCCTGTAGAACCAAGACCAACAATGTTCTTCGAAATCATTCAGCGCAAAGGCGCACAGTCGTTCGGAAAAGGTAACTTTAAGGCATTGTTCGAAGCCATCGAGCGCGAGCAAGAACTGCGAGGTACTTTGCACTAAAGTGCTGTTTACGGGTTTGGAGTTTATGGGTTTATAAATTTTGAACTTGAACTTTTAGCTTGAATTTGAACTTAAAAGAAAAACATGCCTATATATCATAAACTCGGTAAAATTCCGCAAAAACGGCATACCCAATTTGAAAAGCCAAATGGTGGGCTGTATTATGAACAGCTGTTTGGCACCATAGGTTTTGATGGAATGTCATCTTTGCTTTATCACATCCACCGCCCTACCCAGGTAGCGGCAATTGGTGAACCTATGGATGTGAGTCCTAAAATAGCTGTCGCCAAGAACATTCATTCCCGAAAGTTGATTGGTTTTGACGTGCAGCCCAAAGACGATTTTATGGAAGCCCGCGAACCCCTTTTGGTTAACAGCGACGTTCATGTGGGCCTGGCCGCACCAAAAAAATCACTCACGGAGTACTTTTACAAAAATTCCGATGCGGATGAGATGCTCTTTATCCACAAGGGTACAGGTACGCTAAAGACTTTTGTAGGGGATATTCCTTTTGAATATGGTGATTACCTCATCATTCCCCGTGGGATGATTTATCAAATTGAATTTGACACGGAGGATAACCGTATTCTTTATGCGGAATCCTTCCACCCTATCTATACCCCAAAACGGTATCGCAACTGGTTTGGGCAGCTTTTAGAGCATTCGCCTTACTGCGAGCGTGACTACAAATTGCCCGAAAACCTGCAGGCACATGATGAGAAGGGTGAGTTTGTGCTAAAAATCAAAAAGCAGGGAATGTTGCACAGTTTGGTGTACGCTACTCATCCCTTTGATGTGGTCGGTTGGGATGGTTACAACTATCCGTACGGATTCTCTATCCATAATTTTGAACCGATTACTGGGCGTGTTCATCAACCACCACCAGTGCATCAGACTTTCGAGACCAGTGCATTTGTGGTATGCTCGTTCTGCCCGCGCCTGTATGATTACCATCCGAAGGCGATTCCCGCCCCATATAACCATTCCAATATCGATTCTGATGAAGTGTTGTATTACGTAGATGGAGATTTTATGAGCCGTACGGGTATCGGACCCGGGTACATTTCACTGCATCCCGCAGGTATTCCGCACGGGCCGCATCCAGGAACCTATGAAGCCAGTATCGGTAAAAAAGGTACAGAAGAATTGGCTGTGATGATTGATACCTTTAAACCGCTACAGGTGACTGAAAATGCCCTCAAAATAGATGACGGCACGTATTATAAATCTTGGGTCGAATAGGCCCCCTCTAACTCCCCCCAAGGGGGAGAAAAGCTCCTCCTCTAAGATAAGGGGAGGTGAATTCCGTTAAGCGGAAAACAGAGGGGTCTGATTGAACCCACAAACCAAATGATTAAAAAAATCCCGACAAAGTTTATGCTGAGCGTAGCCTAAGTGTGGGAATGACAACGATTAAGAAATGATAATACATATACCCGAAAATTCCGATTTTTCAATTCATAATATTCCTTTTGGCATCTTTTCCACTTCGGAGAGGAGCCCAAGGGCCGGTGTCGCCATTGGTGACCATATTCTAGATTTGGTCGAAGTACATAAACTCGGCGTCTTTGAATTTGATGCTGCGGTTGTTGACAACGAAAAACTCAACGATTTTATCGCTTTAGGCAAGTCGGTTACTTCAAAAGTTAGGACCGATATTCAAATATGGTTACAGGATGACAGCTCCTTTTTGGCTGGAAAACCCCAGCTGTTTGTAAAGCAGTCCGAGGCACAAATGCACATGCCTGTTCACGTTGGAGATTATACCGATTTTTACTCGAGCATTGAGCATGCGACCAATGTCGGCAAAATGTTTCGTGACCCAGAAAATGCTTTATTACCAAACTGGAAGCACATTCCCGTAGGTTATCACGGTAGGGCGAGTTCAATTGTTGTAAGTGGAGAACCCATTCACAGACCCAAAGGGCAGACCATACCTAATGATTCAAAAAAACCTGTTTTTGGTTCATCACAACGTGTGGATTTTGAATTGGAGATGGGTTTCATCACGGGAAAGAACACCAACTTAGGAGAATCGGTCTCCACATCTGATGCAGAGGATTATATTTTCGGATTGGTATTGTTCAATGACTGGTCGGCCCGTGACATTCAAAAATGGGAATACGTTCCGCTAGGCCCTTTCTTGGCAAAAAACTTTGCATCTCACATATCTCCCTGGATTGTCACCCTGGAAGCATTGGAGCCTTTTAAAATAGCGGGACCAAAGCAAGACCCAGCCGTACTCCCTTATTTGGAGTACGAAGGGGACAAAAATTACGATATCAATTTAGAAGTTGGGATTACCCCAGAAGGCAGTGAAGAGCAAACAGTTTGCCATTCGAATTTCAAATATATGTACTGGAATATGGCCCAACAGTTAGCGCATCATACCGTAAATGGATGTAACATCAACATAGGGGACCTGTATGGTTCTGGCACCATTTCAGGAAAAGATGAAAACTCCTATGGTTCTATGTTGGAATTGGCATGGATGGGCACGAAACCACTTCAAATGAAAGATGGTACCGAACGTAAATTCATATTAGATGGCGATACTGTAGCCATGAGAGGTTTTGCCGAAAAAGACGGCAAACGCGTTGGTTTTGGAGAAGTAAGCGCAAAGGTATTGCCAGCTAAATAAAAACAGGTTTTGGGTGTAACATTGAGCGCTGTCCAAATGCATCCAGAACTTTTCTTTATAACTCGGCCGCGCTCGACGTGAAAAAGAAAGACATGACAAAATCAATAGACCCAACTACAATTTCACAACCTGAGCTGCACGGTATCTTATTGACGGCTGTCGCACCACGACCCATTTGTTTTGCCAGTACGATAAGCTCCGATGGCAAAGTGAACTTGAGTCCATATAGTTTTTTTAACGTCTTTAGCTCTGCCCCACCGGTAATGATTTTTTCACCTTCAAGAAGCGGTCGTGATGGTTCATTGAAGCACACCCATTTGAAC
>CAYNUM010000310.1:0-3962 GCA_964400025.1 uncultured Croceivirga sp. | reverse complement strand
ACACTAAAATGTAAATCCATTTTTTCACCTGATGTGCTTATAGTTGCACTAAGTACTGAAGACTAATACTGCCAATAAAACCTTGTTCCACCTCGTCTCCACTAGTAATAGCGTTGATTTCCCGGCCAAGGCCCAAGGTCAATCCCAATTGTGATCTTGAGTTTTTTATGGGTAAAAAATAACCTGCTTCCAACCATGGTTGAACAACAAGGGTATAGGTGCTCCCTGCTATTGATGGGCCATTACCGTTCAAGTCTGTCCAATCAATGCTCAAACTCCAAACATCTAAGTTTAATCCAGCAATAAATTTACCTTTACCAGCCGGAAAATGTTTTCGATAACCTACGGAACCTCCAAAACCCGTACCTTCTTCAGTATCATTAAAATCACTAAAATCTTGTCTGTCCACAATGTTTAGACCCAGTCTAAAAACAAGTGATGAGTTCTTATTCAAAAAACGCTCTACGTTTACAGTTGGAATAATCCCTGCTGGATATAACTGTACCGACACCCCTAAATCCGTTCTATCGAAACCATCATCTTGGGCAGATATGACAAAAATTACACCAACCATGAACAGCAGGGTTAATAGTCTAATTTTCATGTTATACCAATTTTAGTTGTTGCTCCAAAACACTGTTTGCCTTGAGCATCTCCCTTCCAGCACGATAGCTTAAATAAGGATGTCCTTTGCGATGATTCAATATACTTATCTTGCACATATACCCCCAATGCCTGGTAATCTCCCGCCATGCAAAAAAGAGCGAATGTTTCGGGTCATAGATATGGGTAGCTTCTCCTCCCGCCCCGTTCACTTCAATAATCCTAAAGTTTTTGCCTTCTGAAAGTTCCTCGAAAGTATTGTATAGCACATCCAATCGGCCATAATAAAATTCAGGCATTTGCCTGCATATAGAATCTATGACCTCTAAAAGTCCATCGTTCAATTTATCAGTCACATCAATAAACTTGGCTCCTCGTGTATGACTTCCGTAAGGAACCAATATAAATTGTTCCCCTGATTCAAGTACCCGATTCAGTTCATCACCAAACTTTTCAAGCAACGCCTTAAGCTGAAAATGACTTCTTGGATTGGCCTTTATCAACTGCAATACTGTTCTTTTTCCGTCGCCGACTACCGCTAAAAACTCTTTGGAAACTATTCCCGTAATTCTTCCTTTTTCCTCTCCAGGTAAACGCACATAAAAAATACCGACCTCTTTTTGGTAGGGAATTAATTCTTGAACTAAAAAACGCTCGGGTGTTCGGTCAATATAAGCCTGCAGCTCGAATTCATTGTGGATTTTATCCACTCCAAAGGCTTTCATTCCAATATCCGGTTTAGCAATACATGGAAAATCAATGTTATGCTTTCGCAGACTCTTCAAAACAGTTTCGATGGTAGTACTCTTTTCAACCAAAACCGTCTCTGGTATATTCTTCTTTGGAATCATACCGTAAATGTCATTTTTCGATTCCATAGCCATCCCTCCATTCTTCATTAGAGGATTGGCCGCGTTGAAAAAGAAAAAGGAACGTGCCTTGATTGAAAAATACAGCCAAACTGGAAACATAGGGTAGTATATCAACCAAAAAGGCCAATATTCCCAGTGTGTTATTCTATGCCAAATCAACCTACCACTCATTATTGAACAGGAACTGATAAAATTGGTGTGACAACAGTTGAATCTATGTGTTCTTGATCCAAATCGTGATGGTCAAGAGCAATACTCTTTGAAGTCAGTATAGCTTGGGTAATACTTAAGGTTTTTAATCCATTTTTGCGGTCAATGACGAAACCGTTTTCAAAATCCCCATTATTATGTTGGTGAAATGCTACTATACTCTTTGAATCAGGAGAATCAGTGTTAGCTATGAACTCTTTGAACAATTGGTCTCGTAGAAATTGTGCTTCTTCATCATATAAAGTCCAAGAAGACCAAATATATCGCTCCTCCTTATTTAATCTTTTCCAGTGTTTTTGTTGGCCATCCCAACGAAATTCATACAACAGGGATTCATGGTAAAGAACTAGGGTAAATTGTTCTATGCCCCTAAGATTAATCTCTTCAATTTTAGTCACTGGATTTGCATCAGAAATGATGTCCAAAACAATCTGCCCTCTACTTTTCTTGTACGGTGGAGTACGTTTATGATTCTTAAAGGCACCATTCAGCAAAACTGCAACTGAGCCCTTTTCATTAAGCGCAAACCATGTTCCCCCAGCTGTTTTATCTTTTGGATAAAGCACTCTTATTCCATTTAAGATTTCCGTCTTAGGTTTAAGATTTGCTCTGCGCGAAATATGCTCATCCCTATTTGAGGTAATGATAACCTTGTCTTCTGATGCAATAAAAGTTACTGTGCACATGCCTTTCTAAATTGCATTGTTGAGGGTGCCACACCAAAAGAATCTGGTAATTCTATTGCTGTGAAGAATTGTATTCCAATCTTGATAAGTGCATGATGGTGTATGGTATGCTCAAGATTATACATCACTTCACGATAATAATTGGAGGGTAAAAAGTTCTCTTCCCCATCCAACTCATACCCCATTTGTATGTTTTTATTGGGCTTGATCAGATTCTCTTGAATTTTGTTTAATTGGGAAATAGCGAAATCTATTTCGTTTTCAATTCTTTTATTTCGCTCCCTTTTATCATAAGAGACTTCTGAACAGTCATACCCTTTCAATAAACACAGGTACAGTTCGATAATGTGCCTTGTGTGCTGGCCAATACTCGAATTTGAAAGTACATCGCATGGTGCCTTGTAAAATTCTTCAGGTAATTCGGATATTACTGATTTGAATTGTTCTATCGTACTAATTGACGATTCAAAAATCTTCATTTATATATTGGTTTTAGGCTTCTTTGATAGAATAAGAAAAACAGGTATATGGAAAACCCAAAGTAAATAGCACCTAAAATCTTATTCGAATACAAGGCATAGGTCTCATAATTCGTCATAAACTTACTACCCAACCAAATGAAAAGGGAAAGACCTAAAAAAGTACCAAGACCAATACCCAACATGTAGCTCGCATAGGTATCATTTTCATTGCCAAGTATACCTTTTCTCTCAAGCACCTTATTCCATGTTAACCAAAATGGAAACTGCAATGGATTCAGCGCGCTCAACAGCAACCCAAGTAACAAGGGGGAAGCAATTTCAAAAGTGAAATTTGGTTTATCTAGTATTGATTCAGTCATAATTGGAATCATCCAATTTGAAATAGCTAGGTATAATAGAAAGAAACACCCCAACAACAAGAGACGGGAAATCCATTGCGCTCCGATTACCACTTTTTTCGCACCCCACAACGACAATCGCACGTAAAAGAGTTCCACTAAAATTGCTGCAACGGCAAAGGTAAAAGCAGCACTAAAACCTTTTGAAGCAGCAAGATCAAAGGCCGTTACGTTCAATGTACCCAATGGCAACGCACCCAGCCAGCTTATTAGCATTCCTGCACTGAAAACCTTCAGCGGTTTTATTTTCAAAGTTTTGCGCTCTCCAGTTCCCAACTATCTCTTTTTGATTTTTTCCCAGTTTTTATCTGCCTTCGCCTTCAATTCTGTAGGAGATTCTGCCAACCACGAATCCAAAGTGTTGTTCTTGCCTGAATTATAAAAAAGGTAAAGTTCACCATCGCGAATCTCAAAAGTTTCTGGATTTATCGACACCTTCTTCCCTGCAACTGCTACAGCGTATGCACAAAACCCTCCATATTTTGGAAGGTATTTTTCAGGATTTAGGTTGAACTTTTCCAGATTTGCGGATGTTGTAAACTTATACTTTATCCCATTACGGACTGTCAGGTACTCTTCAGAACCTTCCATCGAGTTTCCATCAAAATAAGCGACAACATCATATCCATTGATCGCATATCCTTTCTTTGCATTGTAGTTTTTTGATTGCCCATTTACATTTACCACCATTAAAAATAATAGTAGACCGAT
>CAYNUM010000309.1:0-3962 GCA_964400025.1 uncultured Croceivirga sp. | reverse complement strand
GCGCCAAAATTCCAACTGGCATAATCATTATTGTCGCTAAAAGAAACAATTGTTGCTTAATTAAACTCATAACATTTACTTTTTTCGGATTAGTATATTGCCATTTAGCGTTTTAAAGAGCATTTCAGGACCACCTCCATTGATTTCTCCAGAAACCCATTTATCAACCGTGACCTTATAAATTCCCTTGGAGTTTCGACTTTTATTGACATCCGAGGTTGATTTTTGATTCATTTCAAAATCAGTATAAATATTCCCATTTTCTGTTCTGGCCTTTATATCTGACTTAAAACCAGCTGGAAACGTCACATCCAAGTTTCCATTCAAACTTGTAAAAGCCATTGGCGCGTCTTTACTCACTGAATCAAAAGTGACGATAATATCACGGTTTAAGGCATCAGCAATGACAGAACCTCCGACATCTTCAAGGGTTATGGCACCATTGGTATTACTGATTTCCATATCTCCATCGACCCCCTTGACAAAAATATCTCCGTTGTTAACTGCACTCAATTTCAATGAAAAATTGCTTGGTACAGAAATGAAAAAGTCCATCTTATTATTCGGTGCGGACTTTATGGTTACTCTATTATTGTCTTCTTCTACAGAAAACCCGCCACTTGAATTACTGATTTTCTTTAAACCGTTCATGGTCTTATTCTCAGATTTTTTGGCCCTACCTTTTGTTTCAATGATGACCTCGTTACTTGAGTGGGCACTTACGGTTATAGAGCCATAAATCAACCCAATCTTTAGGTGCCCATCACTACCAGGATCACTCAAGGGAATATTCAGTTTTTGATCGGTTTGGGAAAACAATCCCAAGGGAACTACTATTGCAAAAATTATATATACTAAAAAGTGTGCTGTTCGTTTCATAGTTTATTTTTTTACCAGCGCATCGCCGTTCAACAAATTAAAATCAAGTTTAACTCCGCCA
Source organism: uncultured Croceivirga sp. (assembly GCA_964400025.1). Lineage (GTDB taxonomy): Bacteria > Bacteroidota > Bacteroidia > Flavobacteriales > Flavobacteriaceae > Croceivirga. The sequence continues at coordinate 3,022 of CAYNUM010000309.1, read as the reverse complement.
TTACCAATTCGAAATGCTTCTTTGGAATCTACCTTGTACTTCACGCCCTTACTACCCTTGGTTTCTTTTTGTGTCACCTCAGGTTTCATAGCCATAGTATCAAAATTGGTATACAAATCGCCATTCATGCTTTTAAACGACACATCAGCATTCAACCCATCTTGAAAGGTGATATTGATATCACCATTCAAAGAATTATAATAGGAATCTTCTTTAGGGTTAGTGGCGTAACTAATATTTATATCTCTATTTAATGCATTGGCATCAGTTCTGCCAGCAACATTTTCAAGAGTAATGGCTCCGTTCAAATTATTCACCTTCATCAGATGACCTTGAACATCCTTAACAAAAATATCTCCATCGTTCATGGTTCCTGCAATCAAACCGGTATTCTTTGGAACCTTTACCGTAAAATCGAGATGATATCGGTATTTAGGCCTCTCCCGACGATTATAGTTCTCATGGTGTGAAAAACCGCCTTTTTCTAGATCGAAATAAGTCCATGGTGAGTCTAAGTAGACAAAAATCTTATTGCCGTTCTCTTCAATTGAAATACCTATTTCACGTTTACCAAGCTCGAGATATTCTTGACTTTTTGCTTTGATGGTTTTTTTGACTTCAATTTGAATGGTATTGCCATTATAACCCTGAATATCTATAGAACCATTTACATTCTGCACATTCAACACATTTTTGGTGTTGTTACTCGCAAACTGCAATTCTTTCTTGATGGTCTCTTTGAATTCTTGGGATTGTAAAAGGGCACTCATGCAAAGCATAACCGTAACCAAGACTGTTTTAATTGTTCTCATAACTGTTCGTTTTTAGATTAATGAATGATTTATATGATTTGATTGATGGATTCTTTTAGTTTTTTACTCACAGTAGTATCGATATCTGGCTTTTCCAGCAATTCCTCCATTGATTTAACAGCTTCTTTTTCTTCAAGGGCTACCATCAAATCAGCAAGGGCAATTTGTACAATTGGCGAAGTCTGTCGCGTTATGGATGTTATAAGACCCATTCGCACCTCAGGATTGTCCACATATCTAGAAAGCGATTCAACCGCAGCCAATCGAACATTTACATTTGAATCGTTGTTCAGGGTCGCAAATAATGCTTTCGTTATGCTTTCGGTGGCCTCATCCATTTTGATGACCTCATTAACACCTTGAAGACGTTTATTTGCTGAGGGCTGTTCCAATAGGGTCAACACATACTTCTCTCTTAATTCTTCTGCCTCATTTTGATTGGTTACCACTGGATTCTCAAAAATTTGTTTTTGACCATTTGTATTCAACAAGTAGCCCCCTAAAAGTCCAATGCCCAAAAGAACAATGCCATAGGCCAATTGTGGCTTTAACAGCCAGCCGAGAGAACCTAACAATTCTGAGGCCCAATTTGATTTTGTTTTTTGGCTCTTTTGAACTTCACTATCCAGAAATTCAAAAAATCGATTGTCCATCTCATGCGATGTATCAGGTATGGTCGTTGCAAGGAACAATTGCCATGTTTCACTCAATGATTCCAGTTCTTTGGCCCAATTGGCATTCTCCTTAATAGCCGCTTCAAAATTTCTTTTCTCCCCTCCTTCAAGTTCCCCTCTCAAATAGGGGATTGCCAACTCTTCAAATTGTTCTTCCTTCATAACTATTGTGTTTGCAATTGCAAAAAAATCGTTCTTAATTCCTTCAGTGCCCTATGGGCTTTTACTTTGGCCGCACCCTCACTACACCCCAATATTCTTCCAATTTCACTGAACTTCACCTCTTTGAACTTACTTAATATCAATACCTCACGTTTTTGGGCATCCAATCGGTTCAATGCAAGACTTAGTAACTTCTGTTCGTCATTTTTTTCCATTTGCGATTCTATTGAATCATCTCCTTCAATCCTATATTCTTCAGTAGAGAATTCTCGTTCGTCATATGCCCTTTTATTTTTCTTCAAATAATCAAAATTGACATTCCGGGCTGTGGTAAACATCCAAGCAACAAAAGAACCTTCTCCCGTAAAGGTGTGTTTGTATTTCATCATTCGGATGAAAACATTCTGAACCAAATCCTCACTAAGGGAAACATTACCGTGCATATTATAGAAGAATCCGAAAAGCCTCCTTTTGTGCCGCTCGTAAAGCAAACCCATCTTATCAAGGTCGCCTTCCTTCACTTTTTTCATCAAAAAATTGTCGGTCAGTGTTTCCAACTCGGTTTGGTTTGCTGATTTATAGGGTAAACTGTCATTTTGTAAAATGGTTACAAAAAGTATCCAATATTATTCGAAAAGTTACCGACTGACCAGTAAAATCGGCGTCTGCGACCAACAGAATTTTGATTATTTTTGTCGGGATTTCAAAAACCCATAGATGAAATACAAAAGAATTCTTCTAAAATTGAGTGGTGAAGCTCTAATGGGCGACCAACAATATGGCATTGACCCTAAAAGAATACAAGAATATGCTGAAGATGTCAAGTCTGTCGTAGACAAGGGAGTTGAGATGGCCATTGTGATTGGAGGAGGAAACATTTTTAGGGGAATGAAAGGTGTTGGCCAAGGAATGGATCGTGTTCAGGGAGATCATATGGGGATGTTGGCAACGGTCATCAATGCATTGGCACTACAGAGTGGCCTGGAAGGTGTCGGAGTTGAGACGCGTGTGCAATCTGCCATTAAGATCAATGAAGTGGCCGAACCATTCATACGAAGAAGGGCGATGCGGCATTTAGAGAAAGGAAGGGTGGTCATATTCGGAGGTGGAACCGGAAACCCCTATTTTACTACTGATTCAGCTGCGGTGTTGCGTGCCATTGAAATAAAGGCCGATGTTATTCTCAAGGGCACTAGGGTTGACGGTATATACTCGGCTGACCCTGAAAAGGACAAGACAGCAACCAAATTTAATACGCTGTCATTTGATGAGGTACTGAGCAAAGGTTTGAAGGTAATGGATACGACGGCATTCACCCTTAGTCAAGAAAACGAACTGCCTATTGTTGTATTTGATATGAATACCAGGGGTAAC
>CAYNUM010000308.1:0-3974 GCA_964400025.1 uncultured Croceivirga sp. | reverse complement strand
CCCCTAGAACTTGTGCTTTGTTTTTCCTCAGCATTTTTTTGCTCCAATTTTTTGGGGATTTTAGTTTTTAAAGAAACGTTGTAGGAATATTTCTTACGTAGTTCCATCCGGTTTTGTCAAAATCCCTTTGGCATCGAAGCTACCATCAACAAAATCCAGACTTGCAGTGGCGTCATTTCTTGAGATTTCCAGAACACCGCTCGCAATGAATCTACAGGACATCTCCCTTCGCAACGGAGTTGTAACCGTTTTACTCCATACATTCCCCGCTTTATTGGTAAACGTACCGTCTCCCGTAATCAAAAAGACATTGTCTCCCCAGAATCCTGTACCAAAACCTTCAATCCACTCACGGGTCCTATTTCCAGAAAATGAAGCTGTCTCACCATCAGGCCAAGTAGCACTGTAATTTCTAGTAGCTGTGGACTGTGGATTTCCATTCTCGTTGGAACGCACCCTTAATATACTTGCACCTCCTTCTATAGCTACCGAGTTAAAGGTAAAATCCTCTAATGTCAACGTAATATTCTTAGAAGCCGCTTCCATATCCAAAGCATAGCTTAACTTGATAATTCCACTGAGAATGTTTCCATTTCTCAATTCACATCCTTCACCAAAGTCTATGGTCTTTTCCTTGGTTGTGTCAGTTTCAACGGTAGTTACCGTGACACAATCTGGAAGGTAGTCCGAAATATAAGTTCCTTTTGAAGTCACACTAAGTTCATCAGAAACATATACATCTTCAGCAATTTCAGCAATGTCATCGGACATCTGCTCGGATTCATCAGTATATTGCAACTGAGCGGAGGTGATAACTTCAGCATCCGTGAAAATTTCTTCCGTTGTAGTTTCCTCTTCACTACAAGCGGTAAAGGTCAAGGCAGAAACTAAAGCAAGTCCTGCAAGGTTCATTGGTTTGAGGCTCTTTTTCATAACTATCAAATTTTTAAAGTTTGTCCTTATGACCAAGGCAAAGGGAAAAGGTTTAATCCCAAATAAAATTTTTTAGTATAAAAAAAGAAGTATCTTTGCGCCTTGATTGTAAAAACACTACTAAATCGTAGGTTTTCAATCATATACATAAAAATCATTTTAATAATATTGGCATGTATTTAAGTAAAGAAAAAAAAGCAGAAATTTTTAAAAAGCACGGTGGTTCTGAAGGAAACACAGGCTCTACAGAAGGACAAATCGCGTTGTTCACTTATCGAATCAATCACTTGACACAACACCTAAGACAAAATCACAAAGACTTTAATACAGAGCGGTCTTTGGTGAAATTGGTAGGAAAGAGAAGAAGCCTTTTGGACTATCTAAAGAAGAAAGACATTCAAAAATACCGAGCGCTTATTAAAGAATTAGGTATTAGAAAATAAATTTCAGGGGAGCTTGGCTCCCCTATTTTTTGCCCTCTTTTTGGGTAAACGAAAAGCTGAACAAGCTTTCATTGGTCTATACACTACAACAACACAACCCGACCGTCAGGAAGACGGTAGACCAATTGTTTAATTGTTCCGCATACTGCGGACAACACACATTTTTATGATTCCAAAAACTTTTAAAGAGGTCATTGACCTCGGTGATGGTAGAGAAATCTCCATCGAAACCGGAAAATTGGCGAAACAGGCACATGGGTCTGTAGTCATACAATCTGGAAAGTGTATGCTACTGGCAACTGTAGTTTCCAACTATCACTCGGCAGATGTTGATTTTTTACCATTGACCGTTGATTACCGTGAAAAATTTGCTGCCGCCGGAAGATACCCAGGAGGGTTCTTCAAACGCGAAGCACGCCCAAGTGATGGCGAAGTATTGACCATGCGTTTGGTCGATCGTGTACTACGCCCACTATTTCCAAAAGATTATCATTCTGAGACCCAGGTGATGATTCAGTTGATGTCACACGACGAAACTGTTATGCCTGATGCAATGGCTGGTTTAGCAGCTTCGGCGGCAATTCAATTATCAGACCTACCTTTTGAATGTGCCATTTCAGAGGTACGGGTGGGACGAGTTGATGGTCAATTGATTATCAATCCAACTTTTGAACAACTTGAACAGTCAGATATTGACATGGTCATTGGTGCTTCTGAAGATTCAGTCATGATGGTTGAAGGTGAAATGAGCGAAATCTCTGAAGAAGAAATGGTGGAAGCCATCAAATTTGCTCATGATGCCATTAAAGTACAATGTGCTGCCCAATTGCGATTGGCCGAGGCAGTAGGCAAAAAAGAAGTACGTGAATATGACCCTGAACCTGAAAACCCTGAATTACAGGAAAAAGTTCATGCTATGGTCTATGACAAGGCCTATGCCATTGCTAAAGGTGGTAGTTCAAAACACGAAAGAGGACAAGCTTTCAGCGAATTGAAGGAAGAAGTCTTTGCTGCGTTCCCTGAAGAAGAGCATGAAGAAATTGGTGGATTTATCCACAAATACTTTGGTAAGACCCAAAAAGAAGCGGTGCGAAACCTTACTTTAAATGAAGGACTTCGTTTAGATGGTAGACAAACCACAGACATTCGCCCAATATGGTGCGAAGTTGACTATTTGCCTTCTGTTCATGGTTCGTCAATCTTTACAAGGGGAGAAACACAAGCCCTTGCAACCGTAACTTTGGGAACTTCAAGAGATGCAAATATTATTGACATGCCCTCTTATGAAGGTGAGGAACGTTTTTACTTGCATTATAACTTCCCCCCATTTTCAACGGGTGAGGCTCGACCCATTCGTGGAACATCCCGTCGTGAAGTAGGTCACGGTAACTTGGCCCAACGTGCTTTGAAAAGAATGGTACCTGAAGACTGCCCATATACCGTGCGAGTGGTTTCCGAGGTTTTAGAAAGTAACGGCTCATCTTCAATGGCCACAGTCTGTTCTGGAACAATGGCCATGATGGACGCTGGGGTACAACTAATAAAACCTGTTTCTGGTATCGCCATGGGGCTTATTACCGATACTGAAAGTGGAAATTATGCTGTACTATCTGATATCTTGGGAGATGAAGACCATCTTGGAGATATGGACTTTAAAGTCACCGGAACCGAAGACGGTATTACCGCTTGCCAGATGGATATCAAGGTAAAGGGGTTATCCTACGAGATTTTGGTAAAAGCATTGATGCAGGCCAAAGACGGTAGACTGCATATCCTAAAACACCTTACCGACACCATTGAAGCCCCTCGACCAGAGGTGAAATCATACGCACCGAAAATGGTGACCAGAGTAATTCCTGGAGAGTATATTGGTGCCCTTATTGGTAAAGGTGGTGAGGTCATTCAAGAACTTCAAAAAGAAACGAAGACGACGATTGTCATCAATGAAGATCCAGATACCGAAGAAGGTATTGTTGAAATTTTAGGTACCGACCAGGATGGTATCGATGCCGTTTTGGCCAAAATCGATTCCATTATGTTCAAACCTCAAGTAGGTAGTGTTTATGAAGTGAAGGTGACCAAAATCATTGAATTTGGTGCGGTAGTTGAATACGTTGATGCCCCTGGCAACGATGTATTACTTCACATTTCCGAATTGGCGTGGGAACGTACCAATAATGTTGAAGACGTCCTCAAAATGGGCGATACCTTAGATGTTAAATACTTTGGTATAGACCCAAGGACCAGAAAGGAGAAGGTATCTAGAAAAGCACTTTTGCCAAAGCCGGAAGGTTATGTAGAACGACCACCAAGAAACGATCGTGGTGATCGAAGAGGTGGCGATCGAAGAGGCGGTAATCGTGATAGAAAACCGAGAAGGGATTAATCCTTGATTCCCAATAATTTTAAAGCCCTGGTCTACGCCGGGGCTTTTCATTTACGAAATTTTTTTGAAATAAATTTTACCAAATTGTAACTTTTTTAGAATTCCTACGTATAAGTAATTGGGAAGCATCCCAAACTTAACTAGAAAGGGAAAATAAATGAGACAGTTAAAGATTACAAAACAGGTTACCAACAGGGAAACCGCATCTTTAG
>CAYNUM010000307.1:0-3990 GCA_964400025.1 uncultured Croceivirga sp. | reverse complement strand
CCCAAATAAAGCGCACTGACCAATGTACCTCCGCCCAAGGTCACAGCAGCCTGAATCCAACCCGGGCCACTCATACGGGCGTAGGTAAGACTGCGATTGATAAATGAACCGGAAACAGGTACTTGAGAATTGTTTTTCATTAGCTGGCTTCGCGCAAGTCTAGAAGTAAAAAGTATCCTTTATGTATTGCACCTTAAATTTTATTAATCCAAACAACCCGCTCTTCCTCTTGTGTCAATTAAATAAATGATTTTCCATGCCCCGTCAAAATTGATCATCTGAAAAGAATTAATGCCACAATGGCTAAATTCATTGTTCAACCAAAACTCATAGCCCACCCAAGCATTGGCCATGGTACGGTCAACCTGAATGCTCCATGAAGTCAATTTTTCTTGAAATGCTACACTGTCAGGAATACTCACAATGGACTGGTACAACTTTTCAATGGGTTGACTTTTAAATAAGGTCTTACCCTCTTTATTCCTTCCTGTAGTCTGTAAAACGACATTCTCACCCATATAACTTTTCATGCCAATAGAGTCTTGTTTATGAAAGGCCTCAAAAAAACCTTCTACCACCTTTTTTACGGCTTCCTTTTCAGCGTCTTGAGCATGGCCTATATTCAAACCCAACATTAAACAGCTAAGAACTAATAAATTGATTTTCAGTTTCATTTTTGTTTCGATTGCAACTAAGAAAAAATTAAAGCATGACTACAAGTTATGAAATAGATTCTTGGTTTCTGGGGAATGCAAAAAATCTGCTTACATTTAGTGCAAAACCGAATAACAATGTCAATCGCAAAAAAGGAGTACAAACGTATCACGGTGAAATCATTGGTTGAGATGAAGCAAAACGGGGAGAAAATTTCCATGCTTACGGCCTATGATTACAGTATGGCCAAAATTGTGGATTCAGCAAGTGTTGATGTCATTTTGGTTGGTGACTCTGCAAGCAATGTAATGGCTGGTCATGAGACCACGCTACCCATCACCCTTGACCAAATGATTTATCATGCCACTTCGGTCGTTCGTGCTGCAAAGAGGGCATTGGTTGTGGTTGATATACCTTTTGGACGATATCAGAGCGATAGTAAAGAAGCCTTGCGCTCAGCTATACGAATCATGAAAGAAAGTGGCGGCCACGCGGTAAAAGTTGAAGGGGGCGATGAAATAAAAGATTCGGTCAAGCGAATTATACAAGCAGGTATTCCGGTCATGGGGCATTTGGGCCTTACACCACAATCCATTTATAAATTCGGTACTTACACTGTAAGGGCCAAAGAGGAAGCCGAAGCCAAAAAACTAAAAGAGGATGCCAAAATGCTTGAAAAGATTGGCTGCTTTGGTATTGTTTTGGAGAAAATTCCGGCGCAATTGGCGAAGGAGGTTGCGGATAGCTTGACAATACCCGTAATCGGCATTGGTGCAGGTGGTGGTGTGGATGGTCAAGTTTTGGTCGTACACGATCTTTTGGGAATGACACATGAGTTCAACCCCCGTTTTTTAAGACGCTACATGAACCTTTATGATGAAATGGGCGCTGCGATTGGTCAGTATGTGTCTGATGTCAAGTCCTCTGATTTTCCGAGTTCGAAAGAAAGCTACTAGCGAAAGTTATGGTCAAGCGGTTAATTTTTTTCGTTTTGGTTCTTGCCAATATTGGATGTGACCAAGTCTCAAAAAACGTCGTTCGGAAAACCCTTAATTATGGAGAACGAATTCAAGTGGTTGAAGACCATTTTGTATTGACCAAAATTGAAAATACCGGAGCTGCGCTCGGTCTTGGTGAAGACTTATCCCCAATCGGAAAAAAGGTATTCTTAAATTTTTTGCCGCTCATTACACTAATAGTATTGTCTGTTTTCGTGTTACGTAGAAATGGTATGAATAATTATTTGGCTATTGCCTTTGCCTTTATTATAGGCGGAGGTTTAGGCAATTTGATAGACCGATTCTTATTTGGTTCCGTAACCGATTTTCTCTACATGAAAATTTGGGTATTTAAGACCGGTATCTTTAATATGGCTGAGGTTTCGGTAACCCTTGGGGCTATTTTTGTGCTCTTGGCCTCATTACTGGAATTGCCTAAATCAACAATTAAAAGCGGGTCTTGATTGAGCTCCTTAAAATCTACATCCGAGAATTTAATGGTAGTCTATGAAGACAACCATCTTATTGTTATCAACAAACGCCCTGGAGATATCGTTCAAGGCGACAAAACAGGCGACAAGCCCCTCTCTGAGGTGGTAAAAGACTATCTCAAGGTCAAATACAATAAACCCGGAAATGTATACCTAGGAGTGGTGCATCGACTGGATAGACCTACCTCTGGCATTGTTCTCTTTGCAAAAACATCTAAGGCCTTACCAAGACTAAACAGGCTTTTTTCTGAAGGGAAAACACAAAAAACGTATTGGGCCGTAGTTAAAAAAGCACCTTTAGAACCTTCAGGAACGCTTGTTCATTGGCTGGTGCGAAACCCGAAACAAAATAAATCCTATGCGCATTCAAAGGAAGTGCCCCACAGTAAAAAGGCCATTTTGGACTATACATTACAAAAAGAACTAGACTCTTATTCGCTACTGGAAATTGATTTAAAAACAGGGCGGCACCATCAAATTAGGGCACAACTGGCTAATATAGGCTGTGTAATTAAAGGCGATTTAAAATATGGTGCGGATCGAAGTAATAAAGATGGGAGCATTCATCTTCATGCCCGAAAACTCAGTTTGGAACATCCTGTCAAAAAAGAAATGATTTCATTTCTAGCTCCTCCTCCTGAAGACTCCCTTTGGAAAGCCTGTCTGTAGAATTTTTAATTTAGCTACTATGTACTACGGGCAACAGAAAAAGGCATTTTTGTTCGGACTAGCATGGTTCATTTTGCTACCATTTCAGTGTGCAAATGCACAAACAATAGTCGATGATACCCTATCTCTAGAAAGCAATATTAAATCCTTATATGGCGTCGAAAAACTTGCTGCTTTAAATGATTTGAGTGTCTTCTATCGAAACAAAAATGATAGAAAGCACATGCGATTTTCTAGACAAGCCAAAGATATTGGGCAATTACTGTTTAAAGGCAACAATGATTCCGTACTGAATACCGAAGTGGGCAGGGCTTTTGAGAACTGGGCGCGAATCAATTTCGAGAAGGAAAAATATTATGAGTTTGGAGAAAATGTAGGTCAATTGATTGAAGTACAAGAACTTCTAAACGACTCCATCCTCGGCAATACTTTGGTGCTATTTAATAACCAGTTGGACTCTCTGGAAAACTTGGGTGCTATAAAATCAGGATTTTTCAATCGAACTTTTTCCAATCTAAAAATTGGTTCCATTCGAAAGGGAACGGAGAATCTTAAAATCAAAACGCAGCTTAGTCAAGCACGAACAAAAGAGAAAAATCAGAAATTTCTGCAAGCCATTTCTCATTATCAAGAAGCAATTAACCTCTATAAAAATCAAGGGGCAGATGCAGAGATAACCAATCTACATCTTAAAATAGCCTCACTTTATGATAGTCTGGGTCTTTATGAAAACAGCGAAAAGTACTTAGAGAAGGTGGTCGATAGCCTTAGCACCTATCAACCAAAAGGGGGTACAATCGAAAAAATGACCGAGCTGGACAATCTCTCTCGAGATTCTCTATTGAAAAGGCAAGAAGAGTATCAAACACTTTCAAAGAATTTTGGGAATGCCAATGATTTTAGAAAATCACTTGAGTATTTTGAACTGTACCAACAAGTTTCACAAAAACTTTTTGCCGATAGTGTCAAATCAGCGACCCAAACTAAATTGCGTGAAAATGAAATCACCCTTTTAACGCAACAAAAAAATATAGCCACCTTAAACCTTGAAAAATCAAAAGCAGAAAATGAAAAGCAAGTACAATTAAAAAGAACCTATCTCATCATTGGACTTTTAGCCCTTATCAGTACCGTTATTGGCTATTCTTTATTTCTATCCAAACGCAAAAAACATAAGA
>CAYNUM010000306.1:0-3990 GCA_964400025.1 uncultured Croceivirga sp. | reverse complement strand
CATTACCACTTGAACCTGCACTTCGAGATAATTTTGGTGACAACTTTGAGCATATCATGATGTGTTCTTGGACGCAATCAAGCTATGTAAAGTATGGCGAAAAAAGCCTTTCTAGAACGGGCAATTACATGCAACCCAATGCCCCAGACCTTTTAGAGCTTCAAATTGTAAAAGGGGTCAGAAATGGTCTGGATGAGGTGAATTCCATCATGATTTCTGAATCATTGGCGGATGCTTTTTTTGGTCAAGAAGACCCTATTGGAAAAGTCCTTAAAATCAGCAACCAATATGACCTTATGGTTACATCGGTATATAAAGACATTCCATACAACAACTCATTCAACGATACCGATTACATTATTCCATGGGAACACTATGTGGCAAATCAGGAATGGATTCGAAATTCGTTGGACAATTGGCAGAATAACTCATTTCAAATGTTTGTGCAAATTGCTGAGAACACAACTTTTGAACGAGTAACCAATACTATAATTGATATTAAGAAAAACTCAGACGAAGAAGTTGTGGAATTCAACCCAAGAATCTTCCTGTTGCCCATGGAAGATTGGTATCTAAGAAGCAATTTTGAGCAAGGGGTACAAAGCGGTGGCCGTATCAAGTACGTTTGGTTGTTCGGAATAATCGGTGCTTTTGTTTTGATTCTTGCCTGTATCAATTTTATGAACCTCAGCACCGCACGGTCAGAAAAAAGGGCAAAAGAGGTAGGTATTAGAAAATCAATTGGTTCCCAAAAAGGGCAATTGATCTACCAATTTTTGAGCGAGTCTTTCTTGGTAGTTTTGTTTGCCTACATTTTGGCCGTAATCATCGTGTTATTGTCATTAAACGGTTTTAATGATTTGGCCAGGAAGGAGATTGCATTTCCCTGGGGAAGTGGCAACTTTTGGTTGATTTCATTCGGCTTCATTCTGTTTACCTCGCTCTTGGCCGGTAGCTACCCAGCCTTATATCTATCATCGTTCAGGCCGGTCGATGTTTTGAAGGGAACGTTCAAAGCTGGAAAATACGCAGGGCTGCCCAGAAAGATTTTGGTAGTGGTACAATTTACGGTCTCCGTTGCTTTTATCATAGGCACCTTCATCGTGATGCAACAAATCAATCACGCCAAAAACCGCCCTATCGGATATGACAAAGAGGGCCTTATTCAAATACCAACATTTGCACAAGATTTTGAGGGCAAAACGGATTTAATGCGAAACGAATTCAAGAGCTCTGGAGCTGTTGTGGAGATGGCTACCTCAAGTAGCCCTACTACCCGAATTTGGTCAAACCGAAGTGGTTTTACTTGGGAAGGTAAGCCTGACGGTTTCCAAGAAGATTTGGCGTGGACCGAAGTTTCGCCCGAATATGCCAAGACGCTTAATTTAAAAATAATAGAAGGTCGCGACTTTTCGCGGGATATGGCCTCTGACTCGGTCGGAATTTTAATCAACGCCACTGCTAAAAAATATATGGGAGTCTCTAACCCGGTGGGCATGTTGATTCGAGATTCAGATGAAGAAGACCCCGATCCTCCCATGAAAATTATTGGGGTAATTGAAGATGTTATTGCCCAATCACCTTACGAGCCGGTAAAACAAGCCTTTTACGTCTATGACCGTTATGACAATTTCAGTTACTACACCTTGAGGTTAAATCCAAAGCAAAGTGCCAGTCAAAACATCGCAATAATTGAGAGAGTCTTTCGTAAGAATTTCCCAGACATCCCTTTTGAATATGACTTTGTGGATGAGGAATACGGCGAGAAGTTCGCGGCAGAAGAACGTGTCGGTAGTTTGGCCGGTATTTTTACCGCCCTGGCCATTTTGATTAGCTGTTTAGGCTTATTTGGCCTTACCTCTTTTGTTGCCGAGCAACGCACCAAAGAAATCGGTGTGCGAAAAGTACTTGGAGCCACGGTTTTCAATGTATGGAATATGCTCTCCAAAGACTTTTTGAAGTTGGTGACCATCTCTTGTTTTATAGCCGTGCCCATAGCCTATTATGTAATGAACGGTTGGTTGCAAGAATATCCCTATCGTGTAATACTCAAATGGTGGATTTTCGCTATCGCCATGGTAGGGGCAATGGGTATTACCGTGTTGACTGTAAGCTTCCAAGCCATACGTGCGGCGAAACAAAATCCTGTAAAAAGTCTACGTACAGAGTAATCATCAATTATCAATACCGACGCCATGATAAAACAAAACCTAAAATTGTTTTTTAGAAACATAAAGCGAAACAAGGGCACCTTTCTAATAAACACTATTGGTCTTGGTGTCGGCATTGCTTCCTTCTTGATTCTGGTTATTTATGTGTACAATGACTTGACCTACAATCATTTCAATACGAACCTTTCAAATATATACAGGGTTCAAGAAGTGTATGAAGAAGGTACTAGCACAGCAACCAAAGGTCTCTTGCTGCCCAAAATGCAACAAGAGATTCCTGAAGTTGTGAACGGAACCCGCATATTTGATTGGAGTGGGCATCGTTTAAGCCATGGGAACAACGCATTTTTAGAGAACGTTTTATATGTTGATACAGGCTTTTTTTCAGTCTTTAGTTTTCCATTTAAGGAAGGAGATGTTAAAAGCGCATTGAATGACAAGTTCAGTGCTGTCATCAGCAAACCATTGGCTCTTAAATATTTTGGTACTGCGCCCGCATTGGGCAAGCAACTACAGGTCGGGTTCGAAGATGTTTTCTTAACCATTACAGGGGTTGTTGAAATTCCTGAAAATTCATCCGTACAGTTTGACATTGTAACTACCTATGAGAGTGGCGAAAGTATTTCGCCATGGATAAAAGATGTACATAACTGGTACAATACCTTTTCAACGACCTATGTTGTTCTTCAAAATGGCATTTCACCACCGTCAATAGAAGACAAGGTTCAAAGCATTGTAGATCAGAACTTTCTACCAGCAGAAAGCAAAGTTGCGATTAATCTTATGCCTTTTTCCGAATACCACGCCGCTGAAGAATCAGACCAAACCTTAATCATTATTTTGATTGTAATTGCCCTGGGAATTATCAGTATTGCCATTGTTAATTTTATCAATTTGACCATCGTTAATGCCTTGGCAAGAACGCGTGAGATAGGGGTGAAAAAAGTGCACGGTGCCTCAAAGAAACACGTTTCACAACAGATAATGGTTGAATCATTCGCAATAGGCCTAATTGCTTTATTGATAGGTATTTCATTGTTGCGTGTATTTCTTTTACCGGCCTTCAATACACTCTTTGAAATGGATTTAAGTCTTGAATCTTTCAATCCCTTGTTTCTTACAGCTTTGTTACTTGGCATCTGGATTTTTGTGGGACTATTTTCAAGTATTGTACCCGCTTTGCTTTGGTCAAAAAGCAAATTGGTCGAAAACTTACAGGGAAAATTGACCTCGAACGGAAAAGCTGGTTTTACAAAATATTCATCGGTCGTTATTCAGTTTGTTATTGCAATTGTCTTGATATCGGGCACCTTTTTTGTCAGGAAGCAAATCGACTTCATGCTCGAAAAGAATCCGAAGTTTGACAACGAAAATGTGATAGTTGCCGAAACTGATTATTGGAAACATAAGGATATGGACATTGCCTCTGGCAAACTTGAAGTAATATCAAAAGAGCTTTTGCAAAGTCCTTTCATTACTTCAGTGAATTTTACGGGTAGTGTCCCCGGGGACTATGATGAAAATTACAACACCTTTTATCCAATGGGTGAAAGTGCCTTACCCAATATCAACCTGCGAAAGTCATATGTCGGAAAAGATTATTTCAAAACTATGGGCATTTCTATTTTGAACGGTCATGGGTTTGACAAAGAACCTACTGCCCTAAAAAACACGGTGGTTTTGAACAAGACCGCCATGGACCGACTAGGTTTTACTTCAGCAACAGGTCAAATATTGGTCGAAGGAAGAGAAGGCGGAACACAATATCGTGTGGTAGGAGCAATTGATGATTTTAGTTATCAGGGTGTTCAAAGCGCAA
>CAYNUM010000305.1:0-3997 GCA_964400025.1 uncultured Croceivirga sp. | reverse complement strand
ATTTTTATTGCATTCTGGGCACCGACCATTTTAGGGTTTATGAATTACCTGAAATATAGAAAGTAATGGATTTTATATTGGCTTATTCCATTATAGTTGCCATCATCTTCGTGGTGTGGTTGATTTTTATCGCCCGCATGTATGGTAAAATGAAAGAATAGGTTAGGAAACCCCTCTTAGCCAATTTTTAAAATCACGCACTCGATTTCTACTTACCACCATATCCATTTTAAATCTACTGTTCAATCGAAGCTTTAGACGGTTGTTGAAATAGTCTTCTGCTGAATGTATTTCGTTGATGGAGATAGTTACTTTGCGGTTGATGCGAAAGAACTGCTCTGGATCCAATAACTCTTCCAGGCGTTCCAAGGTGTAATCTATCACATAATCCTTTCCGGACTTATCTACTAAATGGGTCTGGCCTTCATCCGAATAAAAGCAGGTAATCTGTTCAACATCCAATAATTTCAGCTGATTATTGATACGTATGAGAAATCGCTTTTTATAGCGTGGAGGGCTGAAACTCTTCATCATAGAATCCATTCTCCCCAAATACTCTTGCTCATCCACTTTTTTGAATGACCAGTATTTATTTAGCGCAGCTTCAATATCCTCTAGCTTGGCCGGTTTAAGAATGTAATCAATACTGTTGTACTTAAAGGCCTCAACCGCATATGAATCAAAAGTGGTACAAAAAACAATGGGCTTTTCGATGGTAAGGGAATTTAATAACTCAAAACAGGTGCCATCACCCAAATGGATATCCATAAAAATAATATCATAGCTCTTGTTTTCACTGAAGAAGATAAGGCATTCGGCAATGCTATCCAGTTCGGCCACAATTTCATGATCAATGCCTGTGTCCCTAATCAATTTCTTGGCATAGGCCAATGAAATGGGTTCGTCTTCAACTATAACAATTTTTAAGGTTTTACCCATATTTCTAATTGAATTCACAAAGCTAACGTTAAGATAATATATAGTTTGTATTTATGACACAATTTTTAAAAAAGGGTCACATAGATAGAAACTACTCCATTAACGGTAACTTTAAAGTAAACAAATCACTATTTTGTTCTATAGAAACTTCTTTGTTCGTCACTAATTTATATCGGTTTGCGATGTTCTCCAGGCCCAATCCTTTTTTGTTTGTTTTTTTTGACCTTTTTTGAATGTTGTTCCTTATGACCAATACGTCTTGTCTGCTATTTATGACTATGTTCAGTGGTTTTTTTTTAGAAACCACGTTATGCTTTACCGCATTTTCGATGCCTAATTGCATGGAAAGTGGAACAATCTTCTTGTTCAAATCTTCGTAAGCAATGTCAAAATCAAAAATTAGGTTTTCCCCAAACCTCTTTTTTAATAAGCCAGCATAAGCATTGATATATTCTAACTCTTCCTTTAGAAGTACCAAATCTTTCTGTGAAGATTCCAAAACGCTTTTATAGATATAAGAGAGTTTATGAATGAATTCCTTGCTTTTCTTTTTATCCTCATCAATTAAAAAAAGAAGTGTATTTAAACTATTGAACAGAAAATGAGGGCTAATCTGATTTTTTAGATTCATTAATTGAGAACTAATTTGTTCCTTTTCCAATTTCGCTTGTTTCACCTTTGTGTTCTTGAACTCTGCGAATAAATGGAGTGCTTCATAAATAACAATATCGATTATGGTCATAAAGGTTCCAGTTATAAGCTCGCGATATAGATTTGGTCTCTGGTGGGTTGGGTCTTTAATTTCAAGAACAGGATCAAGCATAACATCTAAAACCAGTGTAACCAAAAAATAAATCAATAAGACCAAGGGCAACCGCAACATGCGTTTAACACGATTGTCGTAACCTGGGAAATTCTCCACAAGTTTTAGATAAAAAAAGCGCATGATATACCAATGGAAAAGCATGTAAACAAAGATGCCGATCCAAAGAGCAACAAATCTGTCCAAAGGCCCTTCAAGCAGCATGTCC
This sequence comes from uncultured Croceivirga sp., assembly GCA_964400025.1. Taxonomy (GTDB): domain Bacteria; phylum Bacteroidota; class Bacteroidia; order Flavobacteriales; family Flavobacteriaceae; genus Croceivirga. The sequence continues at coordinate 2,027 of CAYNUM010000305.1, read as the reverse complement.
ATATAGAGAATGCCCATCATTATGTTGGTATTTATCCAACATCCTAAAAAGTATAATACGGTATCATCAAAACCCAGTATTCTTTTTGATTTTGGCAAGCCCAATATTTTTTCCAAAAGTCCTTTAAGCATCGACCAAGGGCAGTTTTAGTGTGAAAAAATCTTCTGAATCATCGACAAGAACTTCTTTTTCGGTTATCAAATGATAGCGGTTTGCAATATTTGCCAGCCCAAGGCCTCCATTTTTATAAGGGATTTCTCGTTTTTGATGATTGTTCTTAATGATCAAGAAATCATTACTGGTTTTTATCGAAATGTTTAAAGGTCGTTTTTTAGAGACTATATTATGTTTTACTGCATTTTCAATTCCGAGTTGCAGTGATAGAGCCATTACCTTTTTATCCAAATCACTATTGGCAATATTGAAATCAAATAAGAGGTTCTCACCAAATCGTCTCTTCAAGAGGCCTGTATAGGCTTTAATGTATTCCAATTCTTCCCTAACCGAAACCAAATCTTTTTTTGAGGATTCGAGAACAGTTTTGTAGATGTAGGATAATTTATGTACAAATTCCTTGCTTTTTTCTTTATCCTCCTCAATTAAGTACATTAAGGTATTGAGGCTATTGAACAAAAAATGAGGACTAATTTGATTTCTAAGATTTGCTAATTGAGAGGTGATATTTTCCCTCTTCAGTTCTTCCTCTCTTATTTTGGTGTCCTTTAATTCTACAAAAAGGTGTAGTGCCTCATAAAGCCCCATGTCGATGAAAAAGATTATGGCCCCCGTGGTAATCTGAACACTTGTGGGGGGATCTTGAAATTGGATATAAACCCAATCAAAATAGGGCTGAAGGTAGGAGATAAATAGAACACTTATCAAAAAGTATGGAATTAGAAAAAAAGGAATAACAAGCAGTCGAAACCGCAAATTCTTTAGTCCACTTTTCCTCTTCAATAATTCGAGATACAAAAAACGAATAACAACCCACAACATGCATACTGCAACAAGTTCTCCAATCCATTTCACGGCATAAGAAGCAAAGTCTACCTCAAAAAATGCCCCCGTGTAATAGATTGCCATTACACTGTGGGTGTTTATGGCAACACAAACAATCACCAAAAGGCGATCATCAAAACCGAGTGTTCTTTTTGGATTACTTAGCAATGAGAAGTGTTTAGTTGATTGTTTGGTTTCTGTAAGTTAAGGATTTAGATGAAAGTTTCTAAATTCTTTGCTTTTAAGATGGCATTATCGACAATACGTTGTGTTTCTAGGGAATTTTTTTGGGGAATCAGGAAAGCTTTTAGGTCTTCTTCACTAGTGATGCTTTCACCGCAATCTATAAAACCGTAACCGCTATAGTTGCCATTTTCTATATATATAAAACCTTCTTCGTTGGGGTGACGCCCTTTTTGTTTTAGAAAATAGTTCTCTTTTTCTGGAGCGAGTGATTCAATGGCTTCAGAGATCTTTAGGTTATGTGCCGTGACAGATTCATGGTTCGAACAATTTGTAGCGCAATCGGTTTTACCGCATGTTGTAAATGGGCTATTGCTTGGAACCAACTGACAATATTTAGGACATATCGAAAATGCATCACTTAGCTTTTTCAGTAAAATGTGGCATTCTGTGGGGTTGCCTAAAACGATAATCGGCTGTCTAACTTGTTTTGAAGCCGCGAACCCTATGTGTAGGAAGCCATTTCGGTCTTCATAACTAAAGATGGCATAACGGCGAGTGGTCTTTTTTTGAGCGCGATTGAATTTTGGAAAGTGTTCCTTAATCGCCGCAGATTCCATCAAAAGGGCAAGCAGTTCACTACCTGATAATTTAAAATCAATATGGGCCACTTCGCGACAAAGCTTGATTTCATGTTCTGATTTATCGTAAAAATGCCCCAAGACCCGTTTTTTAAGGTTTTTGGCCTTGCCTACATAAATGACGTTCTTTTTCTGGTTGAGAAAATAGTAGATACCAGGTTGGTTCGGAATTCCATCAACAACCTTTCTATCAAGGTGGGGAGG
>CAYNUM010000304.1:3514-4018 GCA_964400025.1 uncultured Croceivirga sp. | reverse complement strand
AGGAACTTCTTCTACTAAGATTTTAAGAGGGAATTAATCTAAGTGGTAGTATGGTTGATGGTAGTAAGGCGTTTGGTTGATAGTCAAAACTGAGCAAGTACCATTTGCCATACTACCGTTTACCGTACCACCATACTACCGTCCTTATTCACATCCCAAATCTTCTTTCGATTGCTCATCATTGTTTGGGAAGCATTGGCCCGAGCCGAGCATCTGAGGTTCGTATCTTGCCAAATCGGGATCTCGCAAGGCAGTGCTTAAAAAGGCCACTAAATCATCGATTTGGGTTTCTGTTAAATTCAAGGGAACAAAAGCGTCGGCCAGTTGTTCTGTTGGAACTTCTGAATTTTCGGCTACAGCATTGTTTTTATATTCTATGACCTCACGGATCGTTCTAAAACTACTTCCGTGTCCATAAAAAGGAGAGTCTGTTAGATTGTATAATTGAGGTACTTTGAACTTGTAGTTGTCTGCTTCATTTTTAGTGAAACTTCCCCGACCCAA
>CAYNUM010000304.1:0-3485 GCA_964400025.1 uncultured Croceivirga sp. | reverse complement strand
GGAACGTTGCTTCTGGAATGTCGAATAATTCTTTCATTCCCAATGCGTGAAATTCCATAGAGTTCAATGCTGGGCCGGAATGACAACTGTTGCAATTTGCATCTTTGAAGAAAACCAATGCACCGCGTTTTTCGGCATCATTCATCGCATCTGTATCTCCGTTTAACCACTTTTGAAATGGAGCTTCCGTCGCCATTAGCGTTCTTTCATAGGCAGCGATAGCTAAACCTGCAGTTTCCTGGCTAACTCTTTCTTCCTCTGGGAAATCCTGGAAAGCACTTTCAAATAATTGAGAATAGGTCTCTTCACAAAGTGCATTTTCATCAATTTGTAAGCGATGAACTCCCAAACCAGCAATTGCTTGAATTTCGACCCCTTCGTAACCTTTCAGGTTGGTTTCGATTGGGGTACCCGGTGTCCAATTTTCTTCGGTACCCGCATTGATTCCAGTGGCTCCGAATTGTCCGTTCCACAACATGGCCTCTTGATAGGCTGAATTGAGCGTAGTAGGTGTTCGGATAGGTTGTACGTCTAAAGAATCAGTATGATAATTGGGATGAGGAATCCTGCCTTCTCCGTTTTGACCAAACCCAATACCGCCATCAGCAATTCCCTGAAATCGACCTGCTTGGAAACCTGCACTTGCAAAGTGACAGGAAGCACAGGAAAAGGTTCCTTTGCCCACTTCCAATTTTGCTCCCAGACCTAAACCAGTATCGTGATAGAGCATTTGACCAAGTGAGACTTTCACTGGGCTAATTGGGTTTTTGGGGTCCTGAGGAATATTATTAAAATCGTTACTTTTGGGAAGAATAAAGTGTGCTTTGCCCTGACCATTAGATGCTTCTTCTAGTGCCAGATTGAGCTCGGCATCCAATGTATTCATCATGGGTGTTTCCTCATCTTTGGCACAGGAACTAAGTATTAAAGCAAGGGCAAGTCCAAGAAAATAGTGTCTTTTCTGCATAATTGTAGTTCTGAATGGTGATAATACTAGGGGAGTAGGCTAAATTTTATGAACCAAAAGTTGTACCAAGGACGGACAAATGATAACAAGCAAATGAGCAAAAAGAAAATAAAAAAAGGACAGCACTTTTGATCATACCCAATTACTTAGGGTTTTAACTCAAAATGTTAGGCTTTTAACCCATTTAGAATGTCGAGATTTTATTCATCGAAACTATTACTGTTTGGCGAGTATACTATCATAAAAGGCTCAAAAGCATTGGCGATGCCATTGGCTAACTTTGGAGGATGTTGGGCTTTTGATGAAACAGTAGGAGTAAATCCGGAAAGTAAAAAAAGCCTGGCACATCTTCTTCAATATTTACAAGACCATAATGGGAATGGGCAGGCTGGTTATGACTTATCATTAGCGGATTTTAAAATTGATATAGAAAAAGGCTTATACTTTGATTCGAATATTCCAATGGGCTATGGTTTGGGTAGCTCTGGTGCTTTGACGGCGGCTGTTTTTGGCCGATATTATCGTGGAGAACCACTAACCGATTTGATTGTACTCAAACAAAAATTAGCTCAAATAGAAGCCTGTTTTCATGGAGAAAGCTCAGGGATAGACCCATTGATCTGTTGGATCAACAAAGCTGTTTTGATGCAATCCAAGGCCAATTTACAAGAAGTCAAATTACCAGAGTGGCAAAAGGAAACCGGAGCCATTTTCTTGTTAAATACCCAAATGCCCAGACAAACGGCCCCCTTAGTTCAAATTTTTAAAGAGAGGTGCAAGGATGAATATTATGATCTTAGATGTCAAACGGAGTTGGGGCCATTAAATGATGATGCTATTCATGCTTTTCTTCAATCAAATTGGACCCTGTTATATGAATGTATTCATGAAATTGGCCATTTTCAATTTCGTTATTTCGATGCTATGATTCCTGCTGAATTCAGAACACTTTGGTTGGATGGCTTGAGTAGTGATTTATACAAGCTCAAATTGTGCGGAGCAGGAGGAGGTGGCTTTATTCTCGGTTTTACCCCAAATTGGTCAAAAACAAAGGAGGTTTTGACTAAGTATGAACTGCTGCGATTGTTTTAAATTAAATCTCTATCATAAAAAAGACAGTTCCTTCTCTTTTGAAGAAACTGCCTATTTCATTAGCTCTTCCTTTCGGAATGTCGAGACCAATCTTTATTGGGATGGGGCTCGGATATATTATAGTGACTATTATTCTAATACAAGGTTGATGGTAAGGTCAAAATCATCATAGATGGTTCTGTCACCCAAGTTGTCGAAAAAGCTACCAGAGCCATAGCGTACATTGAAATCTGAACGATCGATTGTAGTAGTTGCTTCTGCTGTTTTTCCATTACCATCATCCGAAATCTTTGTTAGGAACTTGATTTCTTTAGTTGTTTCCTTGATAGTTAAATTACCAACGATTTTATAATCTCCAGGTGTTCCTCGGGATACTACTTTGGTAATGACAAAACTAGCAGAAGGATGATTGGCTACATCAAAAAAGTCAGGTGATTTCAAGTGACCTTCTAATTTGGTTTTACCTCCTCCGTCTAAATCAGTACAATTCAAAGTTGTCATATCAATATCGAAACTTCCTCCAGAAAGTTGTCCATCCGTATAGGTTAGTTCTCCATTTTTTAGATTCAGCGTTCCTTCGTGTGAACCGGTCACTTTATATCCTTTCCACAATATTTTACTCTTGCTGGTGTTCGCTTTGTATGTAGCTTTAGTTGCAGGTTCAGTAAAGGCAGAACCAATTAGAACTAAAGTCAGTAGGAAGCCGAATAATTTAGAAGCATTCATTTTAATAGATTTTTTATTGATTTAAAAAATTAATGGTTTTCAATATTTCATTGGGAAGATTCCCTTATTTTATCCAGTAAATCATTGAAGTGACTGATTTCGCCAATATCTAATTGCCCCATAATATTGTCTAGGTAGTCATTTCGCTCTTCGATGGCCAATAGCAATTTTTTACCTTTCTCGCTGATGGTCACATCTACCAGGCGTTTATCCGTTGGACAACCGCATTTTTCGACCAGCTCTTTTTTGTATAAGCGATCTACCACTCGGGATGCATCTGACATCTTATCAATCATCCGTTCTCGAATAACCGAAGTCGTCAGAGCCTGACCCGCTCCTTTCAGAATACGCAGTACATTAAATTGCTTAATTGTTAGGCCATGCGGCTGGAAAAAATCTCGCAATTGTTCCATGAGCCAACTATGCGTGTAAAGCAGATTGACGATTCCCTTTTGATATTCATTCCGAAAGGGTTTGGTTTGGTTGATGGCTTTTTCAATTTTCATAATAATTGATGTTTAAACATCGAAGTTGTAACATTGTTTTTGGAAAAGGGATTTTTTTTGAATTTTTTTGAAGGAGGAGGTAAGGTGGTAAGGTGGTAAGGTAGTAAGGTAGTAAGGTAGTAAGGTAGTGAGGTAGTGAGGTAGTGAGGTGGTGAGGTGGTAAGGTGGTAAGGTGGTGAGATTTTTATTTAGAT
>CAYNUM010000303.1:0-4023 GCA_964400025.1 uncultured Croceivirga sp. | reverse complement strand
ACAGGATCATTGAGCTTTATCAATCCACTTATTATGAACAAAAGCCCAACAAATACCCTGGCAAAACCAACTAAATACTTCATCATTTATCGTTCAAATGAATTAATGCGAAGACGGCATAATTGACCATATCTTGATAATTGGCTTCCACCCCTTCACTCGCTAGGGTCTTGCCCTTGTTATTCTCGATTTCTTTGACCCTCAATATCTTCTGCAAAATCAAGTCGGTAAGTGAACTCACCCGCATATCGCGCCAAGCTTCACCATAGTCGTGGTTTTTGGCCTCCATCAATTCTTTTGTTTTTAACGCTTGATCATTATAAAGCTTCAACGCGTCTTCACCATTTAAATCGGGCTGGTCAACAACACCTTTCTCTAATTGTATCAGGGCCATTATGGAGTAATTGATGATACCGATGAATTCAGATTCTTCATCTTCATCAATTTTTCTTACCTCATTTTCTTGAAGGCTACGAATGCGCTGCGCCTTGATAAATATTTGGTCTGTCAATGAAGGTAGACGCAAAATACGCCATGCCGTTCCGTAATCTTTGGTCTTTTTCTGAAATAGGTCTCGACACCTTTCAATCGCGGCATCGTATTGTTCTGAAGTTTGCTGCATCTCACTGCTATTTTGTGTAAATTCCGAACTAAAATAATTGCGAAATACACGGCTCAAAGATAACCGAAACTCTTAAATCAAAACCCTTTAAATGACCATAAACTGTAAAGGAAAATTAATCGACTTGACGAGTCCCATTGTCATGGGAATCCTGAACATCACACCAGACTCTTTTTACGATGGGGGCAAGCATAAAAATCCTGAGGATATTTTACGGCATACCGAAAAAATGCTAAATGATGGAGCCAGCCTTATCGATATCGGAGCCTACAGCTCAAGACCGGGAGCAAAAGATATAGATGAAGACGAAGAGCTACATCGAATTCTTCCCATGGTCAACCTTATTTTAAATGAATTTCCCGAGATCCTTCTTTCGATAGATACTTTCAGGAGTCGGGTCGCCAAAAAATGCTTACAGGTAGGTGCGGCTATGGTCAATGACATTTCTGGTGGATATTTGGATAAAAACATGTTGGATATCGTTGCCGAATTTCAAGTACCCTACATTGCCATGCATATGAAGGGTACGCCCCAAACCATGGTAAACCATGCCGAATATGACAATCTTCTAAAAGACATCCTCTACTACTTTTCCGAAATAGTCGAAGCCTCCAGAAACAAAAAAATCAATGACCTCATTATTGACCCCGGTTTTGGTTTTGCCAAGACCATAGATCAGAACTTCGAGTTATTGCAAAACTTAGAACTATTTCGTCATATCGAACGACCTCTGTTGGTTGGTGTAAGTAGAAAATCAATGATATACAAAACCCTTAATATTAGTGCAGAAAAGGCCTTGAACGGCACCACCGCCCTTAACATGATTGCTTTACAAAAAGGAGCAAATATATTGAGGGTACATGATGTTAAAGAGGCTACCGAGTGCATTCAACTTCATATGGCACTCAAAAACAATGAAAAATAGTACAAGAAACATTTTCGCTAATTTTACAAAAATGCAAGGCCCTTGGAGTTTTTGAATTTTCTTGAATTTAAAATCACTGATCTTATTGATATCGTTCTTGTGGCCGTTTTGCTTTATTACATCTACAAGCTGGTCAAAGGCACAGTGGCCATCAATATTTTTATCGGAATCGTTATCGTCTGGGCGCTCTGGAAACTCACAGAATTGTTACAGATGAAAATGATAAGCAGTATGGTCGGTGGGTTCATGAACATCGGATTAATTGCCCTCATCATCGTCTTTCAACAAGAAATCAGAAAGTTCTTATTGCTCATAGGTTCAACCAATTTCGCTTCAAAACGCAGTTTTATCAAGCATTTTAAATTTCTAAAGCAAGAAGCTTTACCAACTGACACCAATGTAGAAGCCATTCTAGGGGCAGCGAAGAATATGGGACTAAGTAAAACAGGTGCCCTTTTGGTCATCGAACGGAATAATAATCTAGATTTTATCAAATCTACTGGGGACAAAATGAACATTGAAATTACCCAGCCAATTATTGAAAGTATTTTTTACAAGAACAGTCCATTACATGATGGGGCGGCCATTATTCAAGATAATTATATCACCGCGACACGAGTAATTCTTCCTGTTTCAAACGAAAGAAATATACCCCTACGTTTCGGTTTGAGACATCGCGCAGCTGTTGGTATCACAGAAAAGACCGATGCGCTCTGTTTGGTAGTTAGTGAAGAAACCGGAATGATTTCCTACATCAAAAATGGAGAGTTCGTGCTTCATAAAAATCTAGAAGAGCTTACCGAACTAATCAATAAGGACCTGGCGTAATGAACTGCAAAACATGCAATAGTTCCTTACGTTCAGATTTTAGGTACTGCCCGCATTGTGGGGCAAAAGTCATTAAAAACCGGTTGACACTACAAAATGTTTGGCAAGACCTCAGCTTTCAGGTATTTAACTTAGACAACACTTTTTTAAAAACCTTTCGTCACATGTTCTCTAAACCTGAAACGGTAATCGAGAGTTTTGTTAGTGGCGCCAGAAAAAAGTACATGAATCCCATTAGTTTTTTTGCCATTGCCATTACGCTATCAGGATTAATGTTTTACGTTCTTGTGAATTGATACGGAATAGTTATTACCGAAAATAGCCTGAATCCGGAAGCTTCATCTAAGATGAACTTTCTTATGGATTATCAAGGATTGATGTCTTACCTATTGATGCCGGTATACGCCTTAATGACATGGATTCTATTTCTTGATATCAAAAAACTCAACTACACAGAACATTTGATTGCCAATGCCTACACTACGGCCCAGGTTTCCTTTTTGCAGGTTTTGATCTGCCTACCCTTATTTGGATTTTTAGACATCAATTATCAAAATTTTAATTGGTTTTTTTTGTTGCTAAGTACCATTTATGAATTTTTTGTCTTCAGGAGAATTCATCAAATAGGTTTGGGAAGCACCATTCTAAGGGCATTGGGCTACTTGATTATGTTCTTTATAGTCTTTATGGGTATAGGCCTCATCATTCTCTTTATAGGAATAATGACAGGTACAATGAGTTTGGAAGACTTCAGACCAAAATGACCTATGCCATTTCCTCTTGCAAAAATTGCGCCTGATATAAATCGCTGTAATACCCACCTTGAGCAAGGAGCTGTTTATGCGTACCCATTTCAACAATATGACCAGCTTCCATAACCAAAATTTTATCGGCTTTTTTAATGGTTGCCAATCGATGTGCAATGATAATTGAGGTCCTGCCAGCGGTAATTTTATCAGTGGCCTGTTGAATTAACCGCTCGGTATAGGTATCTACTGATGATGTAGCCTCATCCAAAACAAGAATACCAGGATTACTGACATACGCCCTTAAAAAGGCAATAAGCTGTCGCTGGCCACTTGAAAGCATGGAGCCCCTTTCCTTTACATTATATTCATAACCTCCAGGTAAACTGCTGATGAACTCATGTACCCCTATTTGCTTGGCGGCATTCTCAATCGTTTCAGAAGTAATGCTTTCATCTTTAAGCGAGATATTGTTGGCAATGGTATCCGCAAAAAGAAAAACGTCCTGCAATACAACTGCGATATGTGACCGAAGTGAGGAAAGCTTAAAATCTTTGATATCAATACCGTCAATCTGTATTTTTCCGGAGTCAATCTCGTAGAATCGGTTCATCAAATTAATAATCGTCGACTTGCCAGCCCCAGTGGCCCCAACAATGGCAATCGTTTCACCTGCCTTAGCGTCAAAAGAAATACCGTGCAATACCTCTTCATTGGGTATGTAACTAAAATGAACCTTTGAAAAATCGATATCGCCTTTAATTTCGGGTAGGTCAATTGTTCCTGTATCAGGAATATGACTATCGGTGTCCAATATTTTAAATACCCTATTGGCAGCTACCATTCCCATTTGAAGGGTATTGAATTTATCGGCTATTTGACGTAACGGTCGAAACAACAGT
>CAYNUM010000302.1:0-4023 GCA_964400025.1 uncultured Croceivirga sp. | reverse complement strand
CAGGTAGTGCGGTTGTGGATAAAGACAATACTTCAGGTTTCGGTAAGGATGGCAAGGCACCTTTGGTGGCCATTTTCACCTATCACTCCATGCAAGGGGAGAAAGGTGGTGGTAATACCTTTCAAACCCAGGGCATCGCCTATAGTTTGGACGATGGGGATACTTGGGAAAAATACGAGGGCAATCCTGTTTTAGGAAATAATGGTATTAGAGATTTACGTGACCCCAAGGTATTTTGGCACGACCATTCCCAAAGTTGGGTCATGACCTTGGTCGCCGGTGATTATGCGAAATTTTATCGCTCCAAGAATTTGAAAGAATGGGTACATATCAGCGATTTTGGTAAAGAACAAGGAGCTCATGGCGGGGTGTGGGAATGTCCAGATTTGTTTCCCTTGAAGGTTGAAGGAACAAACGAAGAAAAATGGGTGTTGATAATCAGTATTGGTAATGGAGCGCCAAATGGCGGTAGTGGAACACAGTATTTCATAGGAGATTTTGATGGTACAACCTTTACGAGCGATCAAATGGGGTACAAGTGGCTCGATTGGGGTACCGACAATTATGCAGGAGTCACCTATAACAATACACCGAATGGCGATCGAACTTTTATTGGGTGGATGAGCAATTGGCAATATGCACTCAAAACTCCCGCCAGTACTTGGAGAAGTGCGATGACCTTACCCCGGAAATTATCTTTGAAAAAAATCAATGGGGAATATGTATTGTGCAATTATCCATTGTCAACAGTGGATGGTATTACGAACACTGGAAAAACCGAAACAATTTCTATCAATGGTGGCGAAACACACTCGATTTCAAAATCGCAATTGGGTACTTCGAAAGTTTCATTTTCAATACCCAACAAAGATTTTAAGTTGACCTTTATGAACGAAAAAGGCGAGAAAATATCTTTGATTTTAGATGCTGCCAGTTCACTACTGATGTTAGATAGAACCCAATCGGGCAAAACCAACTTCAATTATGAGTTCGGAAATAAATTGCACTATGCGGCAATGCAAAATATAGGGAATGAACTTCGATTCTCCATTTATTTGGATTGGTCGTCAATCGAGGTATTTGTAAATGAAGGCCAATATGCTATGACGGATCAATTGTTTCCTTCTTCCCCATTTACTATGTTGCAATTGGTGAATTTGTCATCTGGTGAAATTGAAATCACTGATTTAGAAATCAATCCGTTACAATCGGTTTGGCAACCTTAATTGTTAAAGTAAAGGAATAGGTTTGATAGCAAAAGCGCTATGGATAAGCCTAAAACCAAATACCAGCAAAAATAGCCGAGTCTTTCTTCTGTAGTGTTCATCGTGTTTTCGGTTGTTTGATGTTTTGAAAGTAAATAAAACCCCGGCCGAACGAGGGTTAATCTTTATAGTTGGTAGGGAATTCTTTATAAATGGTAATTAGATAGGGTTGGAAAGAAAAGCTGCCCTTGGTGATTAATTCCGCCATACAATTCCCACAGTTTAGAAATAGCATATGCCCTTAATCTTTCGATAAAATTAATGAAGCTATTTATCGCTATAGACTAATTCTGTCAATTCATTGGCAAAGGCCTCCAAATCAATACCTAAAACCTCTTTATTTGTTTTTAGTACTTCGATTTTCAAATCAAACGGTAAGGCTTCAAAACCATACTTTGCACCTAGAATCATTCCGGCGATGGCAGCAACGGTGTCGTTATCCCTGCCATAGTTTACAATAAACTGCATGCACAGTTCAAAATTTCCACTTGAATAAACGAGCGAAGTAATTAGAATTTGCCAGATTTCGCCAGCATGAAAAGCGATTTCTTTTTCGTTTTCTTCCAAAAATTCAAAAATCTTGTTCTCAAGTACCCATTGTTTTTTGCTATGAGGAAAGCTATCAGGAATTCTGGTTGTATCAGTTTGCATAAAAGTACTATCGAATAGGGCTTGCCGTTTTAACGCCAACACTTCATTAATTGAAGCATCAGCCGTGTTGAGTGCAATTCTTCCAACAAGGCGACTATTTTGATAACCTACTGGGTCCACAAAATTTATCGTTGAAAGAATCGAATCAATGTTTGAAGTTTGTACTGCCACATGGGTCATGGCCGAAACCAAGGCAGAAATGTCCTTGGCGTAACCAATATCAAACAAGGTATGCTCGTAGTCCAATTCATAACCTTCCTCTGGGGTTTCGGCAAGCAACCCGAACATCGGGGTATAGAGTTGACCTGCACAAGACATTTCACCTCCATAAAAACGATTTAATGCTTTTTGATAAGAACTATTTCCTTCTTTATAGGCCAGCGAGACCCGTGCCCATTCTTTAATCCAATCTACTTTTTCAATGGTTTCGTCCAAAATATCGGTGCTATTCAAGACCTGTTTATTTTGAAGGTTTGATACCTCTTGTTGGTAGTAATCAAGAATAAAATCGTTAAAACTATTCGGATGTATTTCTTCCTTTTTAAAATATTCCGTCATCAATAATTTCCAACGAGTGTCGTCAGTTGTGGAGCCTTTAGGGAGGTTGTTATCCCAAGTTCCTTCCGGTGATTGAGGACGTGCCGCTGGAGTAAGTCCGGTGATATAGCCGTATTTTAATTGAATGGCATCTCGGTGCCACATTTCGGTAGATGCACCCATTGCATCCCCGATTGCTGAGCCAACAAGGGCCCCAAGTACTTTATTATGGTAGGCTTCCTTACTTAGTTCCGAAGAATGAATAGCGTAGGCCGCCTTAAGAGGTTTGGGTATTTTGACCGAACTACTTTTTTGTTCTGTGCACCCTAGAAAAATAATACAGATAGAAACAAAGAGAAGCTTTTTCATGATAGTACAAGTTTTTGAGCTACATCAAGTAAGTACTCTTTTTCCTCCAGGCTTCTTTGAAGCGGTAATTGGGCCAGGCCCATAATTCTTCGCATAATTTCAACACCGGTGATTTTATTTGTCAGTGAGGTATCAAGAGCATCCCCATATTCATTGGTAATCAAGGTTAGATACTCAAAATTCATAGTAGCCATAATAATGTGGGCTGCCATCACGCCTACATCAAATTCTGCAAAGCCGGCGAAACAAAACTCAGGATCTATGATGTGGATGTGGTTGGCGCACGTCATCCAACTACCTGGATAATAGTCACCATGTATCAATACCTGACCTGATGAAAGGTATTTTTCTCCAATTTGACTGATGGTTGCTTTTAATTTTTCATTCTGCTTAAATGGTTCAGAAAGGGCTTGAAGCCCATTTTGTACTTCGTCCAGAGAAAAGTTGTTGTTGGTCAAAAAGGGTAACACAAAAATATGTTGATGGTTTAATTGGCGTAGTTCAAGGTTCTCTGGAAAACCTTCTGAAATTTTAGTTTTATGAAGTTCCTTGACTATGCCGACCAGTTTTTTAACGGTGTCATCAGTTACTTTTTTTGAGTTGTAGATGTAGGTCATATCCTCACAGGAACCCAAATCTTCAAGCATTAAAATATGGTCGTTATTGTCAAAAGCCAGTGCCTCTGGCAGATGTGCTTTTAGTGCCTCAGTGGTCACACTTTTGTAAAATTCGTATTCTACATCAACTCGTTCAATAGGTGCTTTAACGTCTTGATATTTCTGAACGAAAGGGCGTGATTGTTTGAGGATAAAACTTCTTGAGTTGGTTTGTACCCTTATGACGACATTCATATTGCCTTCACCTGGCTTTTCTGTTCTTAAGAGTTGTTCATTCTCTTCAAGCCATCCTTTTTCAAAAAGGTAGTCTTGTAAATCTGATATTGGTGTTTTTAAATCTATCAGCATATGTAAAGGGTTAAACCAACTTTTTTATTTCAAGCTTTGCCAAAAATCATCGATCATATGCTCAACATCGATTTCGGTATAGATCGAGATGTTGCGCGGGGTATTTTCATCTGGAGTCTTAAAGTAGCCTTTTTTAACCAGTTCTGGTCTTGCCAGGGCTTCGATCAAAGCGACATCCCACATGATCCAATACGCCTTTTCAGGGTCTTCTTTGGTCCACCAACGTTCATAAGACT
>CAYNUM010000301.1:0-4029 GCA_964400025.1 uncultured Croceivirga sp. | reverse complement strand
CAGCAACTACTTGAAGAAGACCTACTCGTCAGAAGAAATCAAAGTGGTCATTGCCTACGATTGCCGCCATAATAGTGATACATTGTCGCAGACCGTGGCTGAAGTACTCTCTGCGAATGGCATTAAAGTTTATCGATTTTCAGCATTAAGAACTACTCCAGAATTATCTTTCGCGGTTAGGCACTTAGGTTGTCAAGCAGGAATTGTATTGACAGCTTCACACAATCCGCCAGAATATAATGGGTACAAAGTATATTGGAGCGATGGTGGCCAAATAGTACCTCCACAAGATGGTGAAATCATTGCAGAAATCAATTCAATTTCTTTTGAGGAAATCAAGTTTGATGCGAACCCAGAATTGATTGAAGCCATTGACACCGAAGTTGACAAGGCATTTTTCGAAGCTTCTGTTACAACCGGAAACTTTAATGCCGAGGGTAAGGACGATTTTAAGATCGTTTTTACTTCGATTCATGGCACCTCAATCACTGCAATACCCGAAGTATTGAAAATGGCGGGGTATAATAATGTCACCGTTATTGAGGAACAGGCAACCCCCGATGGTAATTTCCCAACGGTAGAATCCCCAAATCCTGAAGAACCTGAAGCCTTGGCCATGGCTTTGGAAAAAGCAGAGGAGATTGGGGCCGATATGGTTGTCGGAACGGATCCCGATAGCGATCGACTGGGAATCGCTGTTCGAAATCTCGAAGGTAAAATGGAATTGCTCAACGGCAACCAAACTATGGTTCTGATGACCAAGTTTCTTTTGGACCAATACGAAAAGCAAGGTTTTAAGGGCAATGAATTTATTGCCACAACCATTGTTTCTACACCAATGATGGAACAAATGGCAAAGGCCTATGGCGTGGAATTCAAAACTGCACTCACAGGTTTTAAATGGATTGGAAAAATGATAAAGGATTTTCCTGAATCGAACTTTGTTGGTGGTGGTGAGGAAAGTTTTGGCTATATGGTCGGCGACTTTGTTCGCGATAAAGATGCCGTTACCTCTACCCTATTGGCCTGCGAAGTCGCTGCCCAGGCAAAAGCCGACGGTAGCTCTTTCTATCGAGAAATGATCGAGTGCTATGTAAAATTTGGATTCTACAAGGAGCGTTTGATTTCGTTGACCAAAAAAGGCATCAGCGGTGCGGAGGAAATCAAACAAATGTTGAGAGACTTTAAAGAAAATCCCGTAGAATCGGTTCAAGGTTCTGATGTCCTGTGGAT
The DNA here is from genome assembly GCA_964400025.1 of uncultured Croceivirga sp. Taxonomy (GTDB): domain Bacteria; phylum Bacteroidota; class Bacteroidia; order Flavobacteriales; family Flavobacteriaceae; genus Croceivirga. The sequence goes on along the minus strand of CAYNUM010000301.1, from coordinate 2,796 downwards.
TGAAGACTACAATACCTCTATTGCCAAAAATGTTAAAACGGGTGCTGAAAAAGCAATTGATTTACCAAAATCAAATGTGTTGATTTACGAAACCGAAGATGGTACAAGAATCGCTGCAAGACCTTCTGGCACGGAACCCAAGGTTAAATTTTATATCAGCACCAACACAACTTTAGCAAATGCTTCAGATTTTAAAAGCGTAAATTCGCAGTTGGATGCCAAATTAGACGGCATCATAGCTGAACTGAATTTAGGCTAATGAACAACATTTTGCGAAAATTGCTACGGTTCGCCAAACCGTATAAATTTTACGGCATGCTCAACATTTTTTCAAATGTTTTGTATGCCTTTTTTAATGTACTCTCCATTATCATATTTATACCCACCTTGGGCATTCTTTTCGATAAGCAAGAAGAGGTATATGAAAAACCGGTCTATCAAGGTTTTTCAAACTTGAAAGGATATGGTGAAGACTCTTTGAACTACTTTTTGACGCAAAAAATGTCAGATGATGGCCCCATGGCCGCTTTGGTGTTCATTTGCGTTGCCAGTGTTGTAATTTTCTTTTTGAAAAACCTATTTCGCTATTTGGCCATGTATTTTCTAGCGAATTTGCGAACCGGAATGGTAAAGGACATTCAGGATGCCCTTTACCATAAAATCGTGGACTTACCCATTTCTTTCTTTTCAGAAAAAAGAAAAGGGGATCTCTTGGCGCGTATGACCGCAGATGTCAAAGAGGTCGAGGGTTCGATAATCAACTCATTAGAGGCCTTGGTGCGTGAACCGATAACCATCATAATCGTATTGATTTCAATGTTGTTGATCAGTGCAAAACTCACCCTTTTCGTTTTTGTTTTTCTTCCGGTCACCGGCTTTATTATTTCTACAGTGGGCAAACGATTAAAATCACAGTCGTTGGCCGCTCAAAAAGAAAATGGGGTCTTTCTCTCTTTTTTGGAAGAAACCTTGGGCGGACTAAAAGTTATCAAAGGTTTTAATGCCGAGGGTCAACTGGCAAACAAATTTACCGAGTCAACTGAACGGTTTAAAACGATTATGACCTCAGTACTTCAGAGAAAGGGATTGGCCTCTCCCCTCAGTGAATTTCTCGGTGTGGCCGTAGTTATCACCGTACTTTGGTACGGTGGAAGTTTGGTTTTTGCGGAAAATAGCACGTTAAAACCGCAGGATTTTATGGGATATATTGGATTGTTTTACACAATAATCAATCCTGTTAAGGCCATAACTACCGTTAATTACAATATTAAAAAAGGTAACGCCGCAGGTGAACGTATTTTCGAAATTCTAGAAACCGAAAACAACATTAAGGAGGCTGAGAATCCGAAAGAAATTGATGAATTGTCAACAGCGATAGCGTTCAAGAACATCTCCTTCAGGTATGAGGATGAAAATGTCCTGAAAGACTTTAACCTAAAGGTGAACAAAGGGCATACGGTCGCATTGGTGGGCCAATCGGGAAGCGGCAAGAGTACTGTTGCCAATCTGGTGACCCGTTTTTACGATGTCAATGAAGGAAGTATTACCATTGATGGTGTTGATATTAAAGAAATTTCCAAAAAATCATTGCGAGGTCTAATGGGGCTGGTCACACAAGATTCCATTCTATTTAACGATACGGTCAAAAATAATATTGCGCTTGGTAAGCCAAATGCAACGGAAGACGAAATCATTGAAGCTGCAAAGATTGCCAATGCACATGATTTTATCATAGAACTGCCCAACGGTTACAATACCAATATTGGCGATAGTGGCAATAAGTTGAGTGGCGGTCAAAAACAACGTCTTTCCATTGCTCGAGCCGTTTTAAAAAACCCGCCGATCATGATACTTGATGAAGCGACCTCGGCTTTGGACACTGAAAGTGAACGATTGGTGCAAGATGCCCTTGAAAAAATGATGCGCAATCGGACCTCTATAGTCATTGCACACCGGCTTTCAACAATTCAAAATGCAGATTCCATAGTGGTCATGAGCAAAGGGAAAATCCAAGAACAGGGCACTCATGAAGAATTAATGCAATCCAAAAAAGGGTACAAAAAATTGGTGGAACTACAATCTTTGGCTTAAGCACAGCCCGTAAAGCAACGGCCGAACACGTAACAAATTAAACCTTTCCCTAACTTTATAGTCCTATACCCAAAAGCGCGCTTTTGATAGAAGAAGAGCAGTTAGTTTTAGAGCTGAAGGATACATCCACCCAGGCAAGGGCATTTGAGGTATTGGTCAATACATATAAAGAGCGATTGTATTGGCATATACGTCGAATCGTACTCAATCACGACGATGCTGATGATGTACTTCAAAATACGTTCATAAAAGTATTTCGAAGTATTGAGGGATTCAAAGGTGAAAGCAAATTGTACTCTTGGATGTACCGAATAGCCACCAACGAAGCCCTGACATTTTTGAAGCAAAAATCAAGAAAATCAGGAATTTCCAATGAAGAATTACAACAAACCTTGGTTGAAAATTTAGAGTCGGATGTGTATTTCGAGGGCGAAGAAATTCAACTCAAGCTGCAGAAAGCATTGGCAACGCTTCCTGAAAAACAAAAATTGGTGTTTAATATGAAGTATTTTCAAGAGATGAAATATGAAGAAATTTCCGAGGTATTGGAGACTTCGGTCGGAGGCTTAAAAGCTTCATACCATTTAGCTGTAAAAAAAATTGAATCGTATCTTACCGATACCGATTAAACCTTTTGTTGTAAAAAGTATCCTAAGTGTAACATGAATAAGGACCAGAAGAATACATTCAAAACCCCAGAAGGTT
>CAYNUM010000300.1:0-4065 GCA_964400025.1 uncultured Croceivirga sp. | reverse complement strand
GGTTTAGAGTTAATTTCCATGCGCAGTTTTGAGGCTGCCTCATCCATTAGGTCAATTGCCTTGTCAGGAAGAAACCTGTTTGTGATATAACGTTGAGAAAGTTCGACAGCAGAAATTACTGCTTCGTCCTTAATACGTACTTTGTGATGGGCTTCATATTTTTCTTTTATTCCGCGAAGGATTGAAATAGCACTTTCAGTATCGGGTTCATCAACAACCACCTTTTGAAACCTACGTTCCAAAGCCTTATCCTGCTCAAAATACTTTTGGTACTCATCCAATGTGGTGGCACCAATTGCACGAAGCTCACCACGAGCCAAGGCGGGTTTTAGAATATTTGCCGCGTCCATAGCTCCCTGTCCACCGCCAGCACCGACTAAGGTGTGAATTTCATCAATGAACAAAACTATTGAACCGTCTGAAGAGGTAACCTCCTTAATCACAGATTTTAAGCGCTCTTCAAATTCCCCCTTGTATTTGGCACCCGCAATGAGCGCTCCCATATCAAGGGAATAAATGGTTTTTTCTTTAAGGTTTTCAGGAACGTCTCCTTGAACAATTCGATGCGCAAGACCTTCAGCAATAGCTGTTTTACCAACACCAGGTTCACCCACGAGCATTGGATTGTTCTTGGTTCTACGGGAAAGAATTTGAAGTACCCTTCGAATTTCTTCATCTCGGCCGATTACGGGGTCGAGCTTTCCTGAATCTGCCAATTCATTGAGGTTGCGCGCATATTTTTGTAAGGAATTATAGGTGTCTTCCGCACTTTGCGAAGTAACATTTCCTCCTTTTCGTAACTCCGTGATTACAGCGCTCAATTGCTTTTCGGTAACTCCATTATCTTTAAGAATTTGCCCTATTTTACTTTGGGATTTAAATATGGCTAAAAGCAAATGTTCGATTGACACATATTCATCTTCCATTTTCTTTGCAACAATACTGGCCTCAGTCAAGGTTTTGCCTGCCTCACGAGATAACATGAGTTCAGAGCCCGATACCTTTGGAAAACGCTCCAGTTCTTTTTCAATGACTTGATTGACCAAATCGGTATTAATGTCCAATTTTTTTAGAAGGAATGGCAATACGTTTTGATCAACCTCAGTGATGGCCTTGAACAGGTGCTCATTCTCAATTTGTTGATGCCCCAAAGCTTGCGCTATTTGTTGCGCCTGCTGCAGTGCCTCTTGTGACTTTATAGTGAAATTATTGAAATTCATATCTGTTTTTTTCTGATAGGGTCAATAACCTTACCATTGCGAAACATAAGACAAAATGTCGGTAAACCCCTGAAAAACAAAGACATTTAGTCAGGTGTAATGATTGTTGTAACTCGTCGACAGAACCTCTAAATTTGTGTTATGGGTATTTTCGGAAAGTTGTTTGAGAAGGGTGAACAAAAAGAGAAAAAAGTATTGCCTTGGATCAATTTAAATTCCATTGAACAGTTGGACAACATCTTGGAACGTTCCAAAACCAGGCCGCAATTTATTTTTAAGCACTCTACCACCTGTGGTATTAGTAGAATGGTCATCGGAATGTTCACTGAAGGTTATTCGTTCGATGAAAACACAGCAGATCTCTATTATTTGGATTTGCATGCCTATCGGCCGGTATCTGATGAAGTATCGGCAGTATTTCAGGTATTGCATCAATCCCCTCAGCTCTTAGTCATAAAAAATGGAACTACAGTCTTCCACACTTCTCATGGTGCAATCACTGAAGTTGATTTAGAACGTTTTGCATAAAAAAAATCCCGGCGCTAGACCGGGACTTTTCAAGACTGTTTATGTAATGGCTTTGAAATTAATTGAACTCATAGCGGTTCACAATTGATTTCAAACGTGCTTTTAAGTCCTCTCCGGCGTCATATACCATTTGTTCGTTGGTTGGAAAAGGTACTGCAGCCAAATCCAACAACGCCACTAGGTTATTATCCAAAGCTCTTCTATCACCGTCAACATTGGCGTAAATATGCTCAAAAATAAATTCACTGGATAGTGGGTACGAATTGACTACCTGACCAGACTTTAAATCTTTGAAGCGTACATTGGCACCAATTTGCGCGGTTTTTAATTGTGTGAATTCATAAAAGTTACAGGTAACTGTTTTTAACTTATCTACTTTGATATCATTTCCTAGACTGTCTTTGGCAACATTTCCATTCTCATCCAGTACATATTCAAATCCGTCTTTGATTACCTTCTCCTTGATAAGTTGTCGCTCATTCACTCGCTCAGGTGAAATATTGATTTGGTTAAAGTCGAGCTCCATGGCGTAGTCATAATTGACGTTCTCCATTGGATTGGAATGAAATTGCATCCAAAAATTATTGATACCATAGGTGTTGAAATCCAATAATTCAGATTCCAATCGCTCAGGAATTATCTGTTGTGTATCATTCTTCAGTTCAACCTTAACAAAGTCTAAACCTTTTTGATAGGCCTGTTCCATTTTTGATGCAACGTTCCTATAACCTGGATTAATGCTCTCAAGATATTTAAAATCATCATAGGCCCTTCTGTACTCCAATTTGTTCTGCGCACTGCTCAAAAGATTGGAAGCATTATCATATAGGTAAACCGTTAACTCTTCTTTGACCTCCAAAATGGTATTGTCATAATTGACAAATTTGAAAACGGCATTTCTATCTTCTTCATAAACAGGAAGCGGCAGTAATGGTCGAATTCTATTTTGCAGGTTCTTCAAGTTTGAATACCCTTCATAGATACTGATGAGATTGGCAGGATTGCCATCATTTTCCAAAAAGTCGATTCTGTTTATCTCTTTTTCTGTATGCCTTGCAAATGCTTCTTCCAAAAGAAGCACATAATCCTGATGTCCCTTTTTGGTCTTGTTGTCTTGAAGGTTTTTAATGGCCCGGTTCATTACTGTATTGTAATTCCCACTGTTTAAGGCCTGTTGTGTTTTCTTAACGCCTCCGCAGGCGATTAAAACCAAAGCTGTAGTTATGAGTAAAAGTTTTTTCATGGCTTTTTGATTTATGGTTCAGTTAGTATTTTTCAATTGGCGTGCCAAAAACCACTTTTTTAAGAACGAAAAAGGTCGAACGGTAGTATAATCTCGATGAAATACACATTTGATAGGTGTTACACTCCGATTTTTTGTTCTGACGGATTGTTGATTTTTGGTTGAAAAAATAGCTGTAATAGTGCCGGTGAAAAGATGGGTTGATGGGTTCAATTTGTATTTTTGGTCAAAGAACAAATCTTTAAAATATGCAGCGAGACGAACAGGTTTTTCAATTGATTCAAAAGGAGAAAGAACGTCAGACCAGAGGTATTGAGTTAATAGCTTCTGAGAATTTCACAAGCCCTGCCGTCATGGAGGCTGCAGGTTCGGTTTTGACCAATAAGTATGCCGAGGGTTATCCTGGAAAGCGTTATTACGGCGGATGTGAAGTTGTTGATGAAGTTGAGCAATTGGCCATCGAGCGGGCCAAAACGCTCTTCGGGGCAGTCTATGCCAATGTACAACCACACTCAGGTTCTCAGGCGAACGCAGCGGTATACCATGCCTGTTTGCAGCCTGGTGATACTATTTTAGGATTTGACCTTTCTCATGGTGGGCATTTGACCCATGGTTCTCCTGTAAACTTTTCAGGTAAGTTGTACAATCCTGTCTTTTATGGAGTGGACGAGGAAACGGGTATGTTGAATTACGATACTATTCAGGAAATTGCTGAAAAAGAAAAACCAAAACTTATTATTGCCGGTGCTTCTGCGTATAGCCGCGATATGGACTTCAAGCGATTTCGAGAGATTGCTGACAGTGTAAATGCGCTTTTGCTTGCAGATATTTCGCATCCTTCTGGATTGATTGCAAAAGGGATTTTGAATGATCCCATTCCTCATTGTCATATTGTGACCACAACAACTCATAAAACATTGCGTGGGCCACGAGGGGGGTTAATTTTGATGGGAGAAAATTTTGAAAATCCTTTTGGAATTCGCTTGAAAAACGGGAACCTTAGAAAAATGTCAGGCCTTTTGGATTTAGCGGTTTTTCCAGGAAATCAAGGTGGCCCATTAGAACATATCATAG